>JAVEVZ010000009.1:0-24764 GCA_034004805.1 Spongiibacteraceae bacterium
CCCGATCCGGACTTGCTGCGCTGTAGTTCGCCCGCGACCACTGTCGACGAAACGCTGTGCAGTCATCTGTTGCGCTCGCGCTGCCCGGTGACCAGCCAGCCCGACTGGGCGAGTCTGGCCATTGCCTATCGTGGCGAGGCGATTGATCGCGCTGGCCTGCTTGCCTACCTGATCTCCTACCGCGACCACCAGGGCTTTCACGAGCAGTGCATCGAGCGGATATTTATGGATCTGATGGCGCGCTGTAAGCCGGAGTCCCTGAGCGTCACGGGTTATTTTCTGCGCCGTGGCGGGATAGATATCAACCCGCGCCGCAGCTATAACCGGGCGCTGCTGCCCTGGCAGCGCTGGACCCGCCAGTAGCACGGCCTGCTGCGGCATCGCTCAAGTGCCGAATCAGGGTGCCGGGCTCAGTTGCCAAAATTGGTGCTTTATCAAAAGCTTAACTACTCTTTTACCAGCTGAGCCATGTTGCGACCGAGCGTCGCCCTAGAGTCCCATGCCCGAGTCGAAGTTATTCCTGTTTATCGCAATCGAAATGATGGCCCTGCTGGTCATCGTCTGCCTGGCGCTGCTGTTCAGAATGCGCGGCCTGCACCGGTTTATCAAAGCGCTGGAGGACCGTATTCGTGCGCTGCGCGACAGCCTGCGCTCCAGCCGCTCCGAGGCTCGCCAGGCGCAGGCCAGGCTTGCGGCCCGCGCCGCGCCCAAGGGTTATCGAGAACATATCGAGGACCAGCGCCAGCAGACCCTTGAGCAGCATCAGCGCCTGGCGCCCGACCGGGATATCGCGTTGGACATCGCCGCAGGGCTGCCGGCAGAGCGCCAGGCAGTCGCATTGCGGCACGCCTATCTGGTTGCCGAACAGGAGGCGGCAGAGAGCGATGAGTCGAGCTGGGACGTGTTGCAGGCCAGGTTGATTCAACTGCTGGGGGTTGTCGGTGAGGCCGCGAGGGGCAGCGACGGTGGTCCGGGCGCGGACGATGAAGGCGAAGGTGAAGGCGAAGCGGAAGGTGGCGCGCTGCAGGACCAGGGCACGGGAGAAGAGGGCGGGGATGCACTGGTGCGTCTGCAGAAACAGGTTCACAACCTGGAGCGATTCCGCCAGTTGTATTTCGCCATGGAGCGCAAATGGGAGGACGTAAAAGCCCAGGCGGAGGATTGTCAGCGTCAGTTGACCGCCGCAGCGCGGGACCTGGGCGCCGATCACGTGCTCCATGCGACACTGGCTCGTTACGCCGAGACCGTCGGCGAGATGGACAGGGTAATACAGACGGGGAAAGCGCTGAGCGACGCGCGTGGTCTGGAGAGCGACGACCGGCAGCGTCCCAGCATCGGCAAGCTGGTGATCGCTAATCAGGAGGAGATTCAGCGTCTGCGGAATATGTCGGTCGATCAGCACAAGATGATCGTGGCGCTGAAAAAACGCCTGATAGACGCCAAGACCCTGGAGGCCAAGGACACCTTGATCGCCGAACTGACTCAGCAGCTGGAGCGCCAACAGCGCTTTATGCAGGAGGCGGACACCTGCACCCAGCTGCTGGAGGAAGAGTTGAATCGCACCATCGAGGACAACCATCAGTTGCGCCTGCAACTGGCGGATCAGGGCGAGAGCGAGGCCAGCGGGGATGCCGAAGCGATTGCCCAGCTGGAAGCGCTGGTGGGGGATTTGACCGGTGAAAATCGCACGATGCTGGCCACACTCGCCGCACTCGAAACGGAGAATCGCGAGCTCCGCGAACGATCAGTTCCAGGGCCGGCCGCGGTTGCTGACGACAGCGCGCTGGAGCTGGCACTCAAGAGCACGCAGCAGAAACTGCTCAATCTGCAGACTCAGCATATCGAGCTTGAGGAGCGTTATCTGGAGCTCAAAACGCAACAGCGCCCGGGAACCTCTGAATAACGACGGCGCTCGATATCGGGGGCGTCGGCAGTGCTCGGAATGCTCATTTATGTCGTTTAAACCCGGCTTCCAGCGCGCCCCATTCCGATTCCGCTGAGGGCCGCTCCATCTATTTTCGCCCGCTGTCGTTTCAGGGGCGCTCGGCGAGTTTCAGGCAGCGTTACCCAGCGCTCGCTGGTAGGCCTGAACAGCCGCCGCCATCCCCATATGCAGGGCGTCCACGGTCAGGGCATGCCCGATGGAAACCTCGTCGAGCTGGGGGATTTTTGCAAACGCCGGCAGGTTGTGCAGATTCAGATCGTGGCCGGCATTGACGCCCAGCCCGAGTTCCCGCGCCAGCGCAGCCGCCTCCCGATACGGCACGACATGTGCGGCGCAATCGGCGCCGGGCCGCGCACAGGCCGCGGCGTAGGGGCCGGTGTACAGCTCGATGCGGTCGACGCCCAGCTGTGCGGCGAGACGGATCTGCTCGGGCACCGGATCCATAAACAGACTGACCCGTATGCCCAGCGCCTTCAACTCGTTGACCACCGGCGCGAGCGCGTCGCCCTGACGAGTCAGGTCGAAACCGTGATCCGACGTGAGCTGGTTGTCACCGTCAGGCACCAGGGTGGCCTGCGCCGGCCTGAGTTCGCGTAGCAACGGCATCAGCCCGGGGTAGTCGCCCACATCCGCGCGCGAACTGGCCTGCGGGCCTGCAAAGGGATTGCCCTCGATATTGAATTCGACCGTCAGTATCCTCGCCAGCGCGCGGCAATCCTCAGCGCGAATATGGCGCTGGTCGGGCCTGGGGTGGACCGTGATGCCATCCGCGCCCGCGGCGATGCACAGCCGGGCGAAGTCGAGCACATCGGGGAAGTTGCCCTCGCGGGAATTGCGGATCAGGGCAATTTTATTGAGGTTGACACTGAGAGCGGTCACTGCAGCATCTCTACGCGCTGGATAACGATGGGTTCTATGGGCACGTTGTCGTGACCGAGCCGGGTGGCGGTGGGCTGGCGGCTGATTTCCGCGGCCACGTACTGCCCGTCGACAACTTTGCCGAACACGGTGTAACCCGGCTCACCGCGCTGGAAATCCAGGTTGGGGTTCATGCGCAGGTTAATAAAAAACTGGGACGTCGCGCTGTCCGGATCATCAGTGCGCGCCATGGCCACTGTCCAGCGGTCGTTGTGGAGGCGGTTGGCGGATTCGTTGGCGACGGGGTCCAGCGTCGGCTTCTGCACCATGTCGGCAGTAAAGCCGCCGGTCTGTATGACGAAGCGGGGCACCACGCGATGAAAGATAGTCCCGTCGTAATGTCCGGACTTCGCGTAATTGATAAAATTCTGCACGGTCAGAGGCGATTGCTCGGGGAACAGCTCCAGCGTGATGGCGCCAAGACTGGTGTGAAGTATCGCGCGGGGGTTTTCAGCGGCCACGCTTGCGCTGGCGATCATCAGTGCACACAGGCCTGCCAGTAGGTATCTCATCGGATCAACCCCATTCCGATTTGCGTTTGGGCCACAGCCGCGGCACCAGCAATGTAATGCCCACACCGATCACAACTGCAAAGGCGCCGTTGAGAAAGGCATCGTTTTCGCGACTGTCGCGCAACTGCTGATTTTCGGCGCTCAGCACATCGGCGCGATTGCGCAGTTCCTGATTGGTGTGGCGCAGCTCGCGATTGTCCTTGTCGAGATCAATCGCATTGGCGGACAGTGCCCTCAGTTTATCCAGCTCATCCCGCAGGCGGTCGCGTTCACTGCTGGCAGCTTGCAGCGCCTCGCTGGCGCCCTGTTCCGCGCCGCGTGTTTCTCCCAGAGTTCTTTTGAGCTCGGCGTTTTGCGTGCGCAGTTGCTCCAGTTCCCGATTGGCCCTGGCCAGCAGGGTGGCTGCTACCGGCGAGTCCTGCAGGTACTGGCTCTCAATCCAACCCTCTTCGCCGCCCTCGGTGCGCACTTTGGAATAACCCGTCTGTTTATTGTCTTCCAGCACCGTGAGCTTGGTGCCGCTTACGCCCATCTGCAGGATGCGGTACTCGCTGCCCTGGCCGCTGCGTATCGGCACGTACAGTTCATCGCGGACGTAACGGGCCTGCTGTGCGTAGGCAAAGCTGGTAAGCAGCAGGGTTGCG
The DNA here is from genome assembly GCA_034004805.1 of Spongiibacteraceae bacterium. Classification (GTDB taxonomy): domain Bacteria; phylum Pseudomonadota; class Gammaproteobacteria; order Pseudomonadales; family CAMLJR01; genus JAVEVZ01. Next base: position 4,020 of record JAVEVZ010000009.1, read on the forward strand.
GCCAGAATGGCGCTGAAATATTTCACGTAGGGCTTCCGTTTCGAGTCAGATTACTGACATAAATGTAGTGTCGAGGGCGGAGCTGTCAACAGTTCGCCGGAAGAATTGCGACCGGCTTATCCGCTTCGGAAAATATCTTCCAGTGTCAGGTCAGTCAGTTTCTGGATGCCGCTCAGCAGATAGTAGAGCGCGGCCATCAGTACCAGCATGCTGGGCAATGCGATGACCGGAAAACTCAGGGCGGTCATCTGGCCCAGTTCCTCGGTGAACGCGGTGGTGCCGGGCTCGCTCTGGAGTATGACCTTGGCCAGCACATAATTGAGCACCGACGACAGGAAGAACGATCCGGCGACCATATAAGACGCATGGGCGAGACGGCGTTCAAAGGCGCGTTCACTGCCGTGGTTGCGCAGGGCTTCAGCGACCTTGTCGACGTGCAGTATCTGGTCGTTGTAGAGAAATGTGCGCACCAGCGGATAGCGCGTGCGCAGTGACAGCACTGTCGCCACGCCCAGCAGGCCGGGTATGGCGGCCTCCTTGATGGCGATGTATTCGGGCGGCAGCTTGAGCAGGCTGATGCCGCCGGTCAGCAGCACGCTGATTACGCCGAGAGCGGAAAAGAAATTGAATTCACGGATGCGCCAGTAATCGCGGCAACCGTAGATCACCGGAAATGCCAGTGCTGCGACGATGGCCCAGGCCGGCCCCAGATACTCGTCGCCGCTCAGCTTCATCATGATCACAGTGGGAATAATGATATTGAAGCCGAGGTTGGCCAGCAGGCTGTGATGACTGCTGGCTTTGTTGACCGGTGGATTCCCGCTGCCTGACATGACTGATCCAGATACTGATTGCCCGTGGCACGGGCTATGACTCGAAGGCTGCGGTAATATACCGGCTTTGCCTGAGTGCTCCAAACCTCCTTATGTTAATGGACCTGTGTTGATAGACCTGCACTGCCACTCCACCGCATCCGACGGTGCGCTGAGCCCCGAGGCCCTGTGGGCGCTGGCGCTGGCGCGCGGGGTCAGGCTGCTGGCGCTCACCGACCACGACAGCATGGCGGGGTATCACGCGCTGGTTGACAGCGGCGCCACGGGACTTCGGCTGCTGGCCGGCGTCGAGCTGTCCTGCCAGTGGGCCGGCCACAACATCCATATCGTGGGGCTGGGCCTGGACGCGCAGCATCCGCAGTTGCTGCAGGGCCTGCGCCAGCAGGCGGAGGCGCGCGAGGCGCGTGCCCGCGGTATCGGCGAGCGACTCGCCAGGGCTGGTATTGACGGCGCCTACCAGGGGGCCCGGCGCATTGCCGGCGAAGCGATGATCGGCCGCCCGCACTTTGCGCAGTTTCTGTGCGAGAGCGGCGCCGTGCGCCACGCCCCAGAGGCCTTCGACCGCTACCTGGGGGCGGGCAAGCCCGGGGATATCAAAGTGCACTGGCCGGAGCTGGCCACCGCGATCGAGTGGATCCGCGCCGCCGGCGGCTACGCAGTGCTGGCGCACCCGCTGCATTACCGCCTGACCAACGCCAGGCTGGGACGGTTGTTGGGCAGCTTTGTGGAAGCGGGGGGCCAGGCAATGGAAGTGATCAGCGGCAATCAGAATACGGACCAGACGCGGCACATGGCGCGCCTGTGTCGGCAGCACCACCTGCTGGCCTCGGTAGGAAGCGATTTTCACGGGCCGACCACGCCCTGGCGCAACCTGGGCATGCGGGCCTGGTTGCCCGATGACTGTCAACCCATTTGGGAGGTACTGCCGCAGTGAGTCAGTTTTTTGAAATCCATCCGCAGAATCCGCAGGCGCGCCTGGTGCGGCAGGCGGCGGATCTGGTTCGTGCCGGCGGTGTTATGGCCTATCCCACCGACTCCGCCTATGCGCTGGGCTGCCGTCTGGGTGACAAGCAGGCCCTGGAGACCATCCGCCGTATCCGCCGCCTGGACGACAAACACAATTTCACCCTGATGGTGCGCGATCTGTCCGAGCTGGGCACCTATGCACGGGTCGATAACAGCGCCTACCGGCTGCTGCGGCAACATACCCCGGGCCCCTATACGTTTATTCTCAAGGCGACCGGCGAGGTACCCAAGCGCCTGCTGCACCCCAAGCGCCGCACCATCGGGCTGCGGGTGCCGGACCATCCGACCACGCTGGCGCTGCTCGCCGAGCTGGCTGAACCGCTGATGAGCGTAACGCTGATTCTTCCTGGCGAGAGCGTGCCGATGACGGACCCCTACGATATCCGCGACGCCCTGGCGCACAGCCTGGATCTGATCATCGACGGTGGCTACTGCGGCATGGAGCCCACCTCGGTGATCGATCTGGTGGAAGATCCGCCGGTGGTGTTGCGGCGCGGCCTGGGGGACGTGTCGGCGTTCGAGAGCGCCGCTGGTTAGACCTGGGGGGCTTCCCTATAATGGGCCGCCTGTCGGTTGCCGCTGCGGACAGAGCTGGCTTGTCGTGCCTTGGGCCGCAGTGTGTCGACCCACGCCCGTTGCAAGCTCGAAATCCATTAATTGTGCGCCCAGCCGCTGGATGAATTTGTGCAGGATGAACTCGTAGTCGAAGAGCAACAGCCGCGTCAGGCAACGGCGGAGCCTGCGCCCAGCCCCGGTCTGCGCGAGCTTCGCCAGGCGGGCGCGCAGCAGAGTGAAATGCCGTTTGCCATCGTGCAGGGCAAGGCGCTGACCGAGCTGCCCAGGGATCTGTATATCCCGCCCGAGGCGCTCGAGGTTTTTCTCGAGGCCTTTGAGGGGCCTCTGGACCTGTTGCTGTACCTGATCCGTCGCCAGAACATCGATATCCTTGAGATCGACGTGTCGGCAATTACCGACCAGTACATGCAGTACGTCAACATGATGGACGCCATGCAGTTCGAACTGGCGGCCGAGTACCTGTTGATGGCGGCGATGCTGGCGGAGATCAAGTCGCGCATGCTGCTGCCGCGCGCCAACGAGGTCGAGGACGACGAGGAGGATCCTCGGGCTCAGCTCATTCGGCGCCTGCAGGAGTACGAGCGCTTCAAGCAGGCCGCCGAAGATATCGACTGCCTGCCACGGCTGGAGCGCGACCATTTTCAGGTCCAGGCCCAGCCGCCGGATATCAAGCGGCTGCGCGCCGAGCCTGACGTGGATATGAAGGAGTTGCTGCTGGCCCTGGGCGAGGTCCTGCGCCGCGCGGATATGTTCACCAGCCACCACGTCCAGCGCGAGCGCCTGTCCACCCGCGAGCGCATGTCGGAGGTGCTGGCGCGGCTGTCACCCAACCGCTTTACCCCGTTTGTGGCGCTGTTCAGGGCCGAAGAGGGGCGCCTGGGCGTGGTGGTGACATTTCTGGCGATCATGGAACTGGTCAAGGAATCCCTGATCGAGTTTGTGCAGACCGAGGCCTTTGGCCCGATCCACGTAAAGGCAAAATCCTGATGACCGAACTGCAACGTATCATCGAGGGCGCGCTGATGGCGGCGGGGCGACCCCTGTCCGTGCAACAGCTGGCGGAGCTCTTTGATGAGGCGGAGCGCCCCGAACCCGACGCAATACGGGAAGCGCTGGAGGCCATCCGCGCGGCGACGCAAGACCGCGGCTACGAGCTGATCGAAGTGGCCAGCGGTTTTCGTTTTCAGGTGGTGGCGTCGGTGGCGCCCTGGGTGGGCAAGCTGTGGGAGGAGAAGCCGCAGAAATACTCCCGCGCCCTGCTGGAGACCCTGGCCCTGATCGCCTACCGGCAACCGATCACCCGCGGTGACATCGAGGATATTCGCGGGGTGGCGGTGAGCACCAATATCATCAAGACCCTGCTCGAGCGCGAGTGGGTGCGGGTTGTCGGGCACAAGGACGTACCGGGGCGCCCAGCCATGTACGCAACCACGCGGCGCTTTCTCGACTATTTCTCGCTGCGGAATCTGGACCAGTTGCCCAGCCTGGCGGAGATCCGCGACCTGGAGACGATGAACCAGGAGCTGGCACTGGAAGCCCTGGCCGCAGTGGCCCCCGCGCCGCTGGCCGACGGGGAGTCCGCCGACCGCGACCCGGTCGAGCGGCAGCCTGCGGCCGGCGCAGCGGAAATCGGCGAAGCGCAAGCCGGCGCCCCGGCGCAACCGCAAACCGATGGGTACGAGGACGATGACGGTCAGGCCGACGACGCTGACAGTGCGTGCGATGATGGCGGCGTCTACGCCAGCGTCGCGGTCGCCCCGGTACCGCTGGCGCTGGAATCCGACGATGCTGATCCGGGGTTCACTGAACCCGATGCTGCGTTGAACCCTGAATCTGCCGACGAGTCGAGAATCGAATGACCGCCAACGAGCCGCGCAAACCCAGCGGCGAAAAATTGCAGAAAGTGCTGGCCCGGGCCGGTCTGGGCTCGCGCCGCGAGATGGAACAGTTGATTGCCGACGGCCAGGTCCAGGTCAACGGCCGCGTGGCCGGGCTGGGAGACCGGGTCGGCAGTGACGACGCGGTGCTGGTCCGGGGCCGCAAACTGCGCACCGAGGCCCTCCAGGAACAGCCCAGCCGGGTGCTGATCTACAACAAGCCCGACGGCGAGATCTGTTCCCGGCGCGACCCCGAGGGCCGGCCTTCGGTGTTCGATCGTCTGCCGGTGCTCAAGGGGCAGCGCTGGATCAGCGTCGGTCGCCTGGACATCAATACCACCGGTCTGCTGCTGTTTACCACCGACGGTGAACTCGCCAATAGCCTGATGCACCCGTCGTCCACCATCGACCGCGAGTACCTGTGCCGGGTGCGCGGCGAGGTGGACAACGACATGCTGCAGCGGCTCCGCGACGGGGTGCTGCTGGAGGACGGTGTGGCGCGCTTCAGCGATATTACGGAAGGTGGCGGCGAAGGCAGCAACAGGCATTTTTATGTGAGCATCATGGAGGGGCGCAACCGCGAAGTGCGGCGACTGTGGGAGTCTCAGGGCCTGCAGGTCAGCCGCCTCAAAAGGGTGCGCTTCGGCACACTATTCCTGTCGTCGCGGCTCAAGCAGGGGCAGTGGCAGGAGTTGAATCAGGAAGAAGTCGCGGCGGTCTATCAGCTGGCGGGCCTGGCGCCGCCCCGGCCTGCCACCCGGGCGCCGGCTGAACAGCGCGCCATGGCGCGCCAGCAGCGCAGAAACCGGGGGGTTACGCCCGGTACCGCGCGGGCGCGACGCACGCGCAACTGAGGCAGGCGCCCAGGCCCTGCAACCGGGAGTGTTTGCCACCGTCCACAGCAGCGTTTAAGCCACATGCGTGACGTCGGCACATATCAGGCGGTTGCGGCCCTCGCGCTTGGCCTGGTAAAGCGCCGCGTCGGCGCGCTGGAACAGTGTGTCGGCGGTGTCGCCGGCGCTGACCTGGGCCAGGCCGATACTGACCGTGGTGTCGATGGCCTGGCCCTGATAGATGGTGGTCATGCTCGCCACCTGGTTCAGGATGCGGCGCGCAATCACGCTGGCGCCGGCCAGGCTGGTGTGGCTCAGAATTACCACCAGTTCGTCCCCCCCATAGCGAAACAGGCCATCGGACTCCCGGCAGCAGTCGCGGAGGTTCTGCACCACGTTGGTCAGCACAAAATCACCGGCGGCGTGGCCGTGGCTGTCGTTGATGCGCTTGAACAGATCAATGTCGATGGCCATCAGGCTGAGGGTCTGGCCGCAGCGCTGAAACAATGCCAGCTCGCGTTCCAGGCTGGCGTCAAAGGCGCCGCGGTTGGCGATACCGGTCAGCGGGTCGCGCATGGACTGCGCCAGGACCTGGCGGAACTGCAGGGCGTTGCGCAAGGGCAGTATCAGGCAACCGATCAGAGTTTCCAGGCTGACCAGTTCGCGCTCCAGCAGGCGCCGTCCGCGACTCAGGGTCAGTTCGCCCAAGCTGCGCTCGGCTATTACCAGGTGATAGTGGCAGGCGTGAGTCGCTGTCTGGCCCAGGTTGAGACTGGCGCTCTGGTCCTTGTCACGGAACTGGTAGTTCAGGCCGCTGATGCCCAGTTGCTCCTGCAGCGCGCCCTGAAACAGTTCCAGCAACTGCTCCAGATCCAGCGTGGTTTGCAGCAGGGTGGACAGTTGCAGGCGGGGGTCCTGCGTGTTGCTGCCAAGCCCCTGCCTGGCTTCGCCGGCCCGATTAGGGAAGGCGATGGTGTTGGAGTGCTCGGTGACCATAGGGTGATCTGCGGCTTTATGGTTGCGTTGCCAGCTTTATAGCGAAACTCGTGCCATGCCAGGAAATCACTCCTAACCTATTGTTTTAAAATAAAAACTATTTTTAATGGCAGGATGATGACGCTGTATTGCGGTACTGGCGTCAATTATTCAGCGCAGATCGGGCTCGCTGGCTCCCGGCGTCTCAGCCGCGGGGTTGCTGGGCGTCGAACTGGCGGCCGGTCACGCCGCGACTGTCGGGCCCCATCAGGTACAGGTACAGCGGCATCAGCGCTTCGGGGTCCGGGTTGCGGGTGGGCTCCTCCGCGGGATAGGCGCTGCGCCGCATGGCGGTATTGGTGGCACCGGGATTGAGGCTGTTGACCCGGATGGCGGAGGTGTTGGCCAGCTCGTCGGCGAGCACCTGCACCATGCCCTCGATACCGAACTTGGACACCGCATAGGCCCCCCAGTAAGCGCGGCCGCGGCGCCCGACGCCGGAGGAGGTAAGGATCAACGAGGCATCGTCGGCCTGTTTGAGCAGGGGCAGCAGGGCGCGGGTCATCAGAAAGACACTGTTGAGGTTGACCTGGATCACCTCCTGCCACTGTTCGGGGCTGATCAGCTCCAGAGGTTTGCGCGGGCCCAGCACGCTGGCGTTGTGCAGCACGCCGTCCAGGCGCCCGAACTCTTCACTGAGGCGGTCGTGCAGGTCTTCGTAGTCTCTGGCGCTGGCGCCGTTCAGGTGCATGGGATAGATCGCCGGCTGCGGGCCGCCGGCGGCCTCGATACTGTCGTAGACGCGCTCCAGCTTTTCAACGGTCTTGCCCAGGAGGATGACCGTCGCGCCGTGGGCCGCGTAGCTGAGGGCAGCGGCGCGGCCAATGCCGTCGCCGGCGCCGGTTACCAGAACCACGCGGTCCTTCAGCAGGTCCGGGGCGGGGGTATAGGCGGGGGGCAGGTAGTCGGCAGTCATGGGCGTCTCGTTGTCGCGGTGTGGGGCCGGTTGGCGCCGGCCCGTTGCAGGACAGCCGCCATTCAGCGCGGCAGCAGGGTCATGATATCGGCCGGGGTGTCGACGATAAAGTCGGCGCGCCAGCTCTCGATGTCGTCGTCGGCATGGATATAGCCGTAGCGGCAGGCCACCGTGGGCATGCGCGCATTGCGGCCGGCTTCGATATCGCGGCGGTGGTCGCCGAGATAGATTGCGGACTCCGGCGGGCAGCCCAGGTGCCGGCAGGCCAGCAGCAGGCCCTCGGGGTCCGGTTTGCGCTGGCTCACATGGTCGGGGCAGACCGCGATCCGGCAGCGCTGGTGAAGGTCCAGCGCGCGCAGCAGCGGATCGGTGTAGGCCTGGGGTTTGTTGGTCACAATCGCCCAGGGAATATCCCGCTGGTCGAGGTGCGCAAGCACCGCGTCCATGCCCTCGAACAGGCGTGTATGTACCGTGAGCTGGGTCTGGTAAAGCGCCAGCAGCTCCAGGCGCAGGGACTCGAACTCGGCCGCGGACTCGTCGATGCCGAAACCCAGCTGCACCAGCGCGCGGGCGCCGTCCGACACCGTTTCGCGGATGCGCGCGAAGGGCAGGACCTCCCGCTGGTGGCGCGTCAGCAGCTGGTTGAGCACTGCGACGAAGTCAGCGGCGGTGTCGATCAGGGTGCCGTCCAGATCAAACAGGACCGCGCGGGGGCTCGCCCTCATGCATGAAGCTCCGGTTTGCGGGCGTGCAGCAGGTAGTTGACGCTGACGTCCCGCGGATCCAGCCGGTAGCGCCGGGTCAGCGGGTTGTACTGCATGCCGGTCATGTCCATCAGCTGCAGGCCGGCGGCGCGCAGGCAGCCGGCCAGTTCCGACGGGCGAATGAATTTCGCGTACTCGTGGGTGCCGCGGGGCAGCAGCCTGAGCACATGTTCGGCGCCGACGATGGCAAACAGAAAGGCCTTGGGGTTGCGGTTGATGGTCGAGAAGTACAGGTCGCCGCCGGGCTTGCACAGCGCGGCGCAGGCCTGCACCACGGAGGCGGGGTCGGGCACATGTTCGAGCATTTCGAGGCAGGTCACGATGTCGTACCGGCCCGCCTCGGTGGTGGCGAGCTGTTCCGCGGTGCTGTGCCGGTAGTCGATGGTCAGGCCCGACTCCAGGGTGTGCAGGCGCGCCACCGCCAGCGGTGCTTCGCCCATATCGATGCCGGTGACCACCGCGCCGCGGCTGGCCATGGCCTCGCACAGGATGCCGCCGCCGCAGCCGACGTCCAGCAGGGTCCGGCCGGCCACCGGCGAGCGCAGGTCGATGTAGTTGGCGCGCAGCGGATTGATTTCATGCAGCGGCTTGAACTCGCTGTGCGGGTCCCACCAGCGGTGGGCCAGGGCTTCGAATTTGGCGATTTCGGCCGGGTCGATGTTGGTTGTGGACATGGTCGGAGTGCCTGGTATCACGGTTGATTGCAGTGCCGGATGCGTGGTTTGCAAGCCGGCTCAATGGCTGCTGTAGATGCGCTCGCGCCACTGTACGACGCGCTGGCGCAGGGCGCGGGTGTCGACGGTCTGCAGTTGCCCGTCGCTCAGCACGGCGCGGCCCTGTATCCAGCTGTGGCTGACGCGGGCGCCGCACTGGGTGTACACCAGCTGCGAGATCACATCATACAGCGGTTGCTGGGCCAGGCCCGACAGATCGACGGCGATCACGTCGGCCAGTTTGCCGATCTCCAGCGAGCCGATGCGGTCGTCCCAGCCCATGGCGCGGGCGCCGTTCAGGGTGGCCATCTCCAGCGCAGCGGCGGCGGGCAGGGCGGCTGCGTCGCCCGCCACTGCCTTGGCTAGCAGGGCGGCGGTGTGCAGCTCGCCGAACAGGTCCAGGTCGTTGTTGCTGGCGGCGCCGTCGGTGCCCAGCGCGACATTGATGCCGGCGTCGCGCAGTTGCTGGACCGGGCAAAAGCCGCTGGCCAGCTTCAGATTGGACTCGGGGCAGTGCACCACATGGCTGTTGTGGGTGGCGAGCAGGGCGATATCGTCGCTGGTCAGCACGGCGCCGTGTACGCACTGGGTGCGGGGCGACAGCAGTCCCAGCTCGGCCAGCCGCTGCAAAGGCCGCATGCCGTGGCGGGCGAGGCTGTCAGCGATTTCGTGCGCGGTCTCGTGAACGTGGATATGTACGCCGCATTCCAGCTCCTCGGCCAATACCGCGACCCGGGCCAGGGTCGCGTCGTCGACGGTATAGGGTGCGTGGGGGCCGAACACCACCCGCAGCAGCTCGCTGTGCTTGTGCTGGTCGTGGAGCACCAGGCCCTTGTGGATGTACTCCTCCGCGCCGCTGCCCCAGGCGGTGGCGGTCTCGAACACCGGGAATGCGATCTGCGCGCGCATCCCCAGCTGCTCGGCGACGCGGGCCGTGACATCGGGGAAGAAGTACATGTCACTGAAGCAGGTGGTGCCGCTCAGCAGCATTTCGGCCATGGCCAGGGTGCTGCCGTCGCGCACGAAGTCCTCGCTGACCCAGCGCCCTTCGGCGGGCCAGATATGGTCGGCCAGCCACTGGGCCAGGGGCAGGTCGTCGGCCATGCCGCGAAACAGCGTCATGGGCGTGTGGCCGTGGGCGTTGACCAGGCCCGGCAACAGCGCGTGCCGGGGCAGTTCCACCACCTGCAGCGCGGCGATGGAGGCGCTTTCGCCCCAGGTGTGGATGCCACTGATGCAGCCTTTACTGACGCTGAGCGCCGCGTATTCCAGGACCTGGCCAGCGGGTTGCACCGGCACCAGCCAGCGGGCTTTGATCAGGAGGTCCACGGTGGTCTCGGTCATGGGCAGTCTGTTCCGGGCGGTCTGTGGGCCGCGCAGTATACCGATATCAAAAGGCGGCGGGGACGGGATGGGACGGGACAGAAGCGCTGGCCGGCGGTCGGCCGGGCCGAAGAGCGCAGGGCGCTTTGGCGGGCTCGACGGCAGCCGGTGCCCCGCGTGACGGCGCTGCTTTTGGAGATGCGGCCATGGGCGGTTTTATGGTAGGATTCCGCCTTTGTTTGGCCGCTCCCAGGCCGCCTCGGTGGACAGAATAAGGAACGCAATATTCCATGGCTGACATCGCCAAAGAAATCCTGCCGATCAACATCGAAGACGAGCTCAAACAGTCCTATCTCGACTACGCGATGAGCGTCATCGTGGGCCGCGCGCTGCCGGATGTGCGCGACGGCCTCAAACCCGTGCACCGCCGTGTCCTGTTCGCGATGAGCGAGCTGGGCAACGACTGGAACAAGGGCTATAAAAAGTCCGCGCGGGTCGTCGGTGATGTGATCGGTAAGTACCATCCCCACGGCGATTCGGCGGTGTACGACACCATCGTGCGCATGGCCCAGCCCTTCTCCCTGCGCTACATGCTGGTGGACGGGCAGGGCAACTTCGGGTCCATCGACGGCGATTCACCGGCGGCGATGCGTTACACCGAAATCCGCATGGCCAAGATCGCCCACGAGTTGCTGGCGGACCTCGACAAGGAAACGGTCGACTGGGTCCCCAACTATGACGGCCAGGAGATGATCCCGGATGTCCTGCCGACCAAGGTGCCGAATCTGCTGGTCAACGGCTCCTCGGGTATCGCGGTGGGCATGGCCACCAATATTCCGCCCCACAACCTGCGCGAGGTGGTGCGCGCGACGCTGGCGCTGCTGGATGACGAAGCGCTCAGTATCGACGACCTGATGGAGCTGATTCCGGGGCCCGACTTTCCCACCGCGGGCATCATTAACGGCCGCGCCGGCATCGTGCAGGCCTACCGCACCGGCCGCGGCCGGAATTACGTGCGCGCCCGTGCCGACGTCGAGACCGACGAGAAAACCGGCCGCGACACCATCATCGTCACCGAGCTTCCCTACCAGGTAAACAAGGCGCGGCTGATCGAGAAAATTGCCGAGCTGCATAAAGAGAAGAAGATCGAGGGCATTACCGAGATCCGCGACGAGTCCGACAAGGACGGCCTGCGGGTTGTGATTGAGCTCCGCCGCGGTGAACTGGGCGAGGTGATACTCAACAACCTCTACGCCCAGACGCAGATGGAGAGCGTGTTCGGCATCAATATGGTGGCCCTGATCGACGGCCGCCCCAAGCTGTTCAATCTCAAGGAACTGCTGGAAGCCTTTATCCGTCACCGCCGCGAAGTGGTTACCCGGCGCACGGTGTACCTGCTGCGCAAGGCCCGCGAGCGCGGCCATCTGCTCGAGGGCCTGGCGGTGGCGATCGCCAATATCGACCCGGTGATCGAGCTGATCAAGGCCTCGAATACCGCCGCAGAAGCCCGCGACAAGCTGCTGGCCCAGGGTTGGCCGCCGGGCTCCGTGATGGGGATGCTGGAGCGCGCCGGTGCCGGCACCTGCCGCCCCGATGACCTGCCCGCAGAGCTGGGTTTTCGCGACGGCGAGTATTTCCTGTCGCCGGCCCAGGTGCAGGCAATCCTCAGTCTGCAGCTGCAGAAGCTCACCGGGTTGGAACACGAAAAGCTGCTCACCGAATACCAGGAAAAGATCGACGAGATCTCCGAGTACCTCACCATCCTGGCTGACCCCGACAAGTTGAAATCCGTGATTCGCGACGAGCTGAACCAGATCGTTGCGGACTACGGCGACGAGCGTCGCTCGGAAATCACCGCGTCGCAGCTGGATCTCACGGTGGAAGACCTGATCACCCCGGAGGACCGGGTTGTGACCCTGTCCCACGGCGGTTATGCCAAGACCCAGCCGCTGGACGACTACCAGGCCCAGCGCCGCGGTGGCATGGGCCGCTCCGCCACGGCGGTCAAGGACGAGGATTTTATCGAGCACCTGCTGGTCGCCAACACCCACGACACGATCCTGTGCTTTACCAGTGTGGGCAAGGTGTACTGGCTCAAGGTCTACCAGATTCCGGTGGCCAGTCGCGGTTCGCGCGGGCGGCCCATCGTCAATCTGTTGCCGCTGGAGGAGGACGAGCGCATCACTGCGATACTGCCGGTAGCCGAGTATCTGGAAGGCCACTACATCTTTATGGCGACCGCCAATGGCACGGTCAAGAAAACCGCGCTGACGGATTTCTCGCGACAGCGCTCGGTGGGTCTGCGCGCGCTGGAGCTGGACGAGGGCGACTGGCTGGTGGGTACGGCCATTACCGACGGCCACTGCGACGTGATGCTGTTTTCCAGCGGCAACAAGGCGGTGCGTTTCGAGGAGTCGGCGGTGCGGGCCATGGGCCGCACCGCGCGCGGTGTGCGCGGCATCCGCATGGAGCCGGGTCAGCGCGTGATTTCGCTGATCATACCCAGGCCCGACTGCGCGGTATTGACGGTCAGCGAGAACGGCTATGGCAAGCGCACCCCGGTGGAGGAGTTCCCCACCAAGGGCCGCGGCACCATGGGGGTCATCGCCATGAGCGCCTCCGAGCGCAATGGCGAACTGGTCGGCGCGGTGCAGGTTTCGCCGGGTGAGGAACTGATGCTGATCACGGATCAGGGCACGCTGGTGCGCACGCGCGTCGACGAAGTGTCGGTGCTCAGCCGCAACACCCAGGGTGTGCGGGTGATCCGCCTCAAGGACGGGGAAAGCCTGGTGGGCGTACAGCGTGTCGAGGAGACTGAGTCCGACACCGATGACGTCGAGGCGGCAGCTTCCGCAGCCGAGTCCGCAACAGAATCCGGAACAAAGTCTGAATAGGTATCGGGTATCGACCCGGTCATCATGTTGGGGTGTGAACAAAAGCTTATGACACGCAAGTTTAATTTTTGCGCAGGGCCGGCCGCGCTGCCGGAGTCCGTACTGTTACAGGCTCAGCAGGAACTGCCGGATTGGCAGGGGCAGGGGCTGTCGGTCATGGAAATGAGTCACCGCGGCGAGGCAATGACCTCGATTGCGACCCGTGCCGAGGCGGATTTTCGCGAGCTGCTGGGCATCGGCGACGACTACGCCGTGTTGTTTCTGCAGGGCGGTGCCAGCCTTCAGTTTGCCGCCATTCCGCTGAACCTGGCGGGCCAGGACCAGCGCGTGGATTACGTCAACACCGGCGAGTGGTCGAAAAAGGCCATAAAGGAAGCGAAGCGCTTTGCCGATGTCAATGTGGTTGCGACCGCCGAGGCGAGCAACTTCAGTACGATCCCCGCCTTCGAGACCTGGCAGTGTTCCGCGGATGCCGCCTATCTGCACTACACCCCCAACGAAACCATTGGCGGTGTCGAGTATCACTGGGTGCCCGAGGTGGCGGCACCGCTGGTGGCGGACATGTCCTCGACGATCCTGTCGCGCCCCATCGATGTGTCGAAGTTCGGCGTCATCTACGCCGGCGCGCAAAAAAATATCGGCCCGGCGGGCCTGACTATCGTGATCGTGCGTCGCGACCTGCTGGGCAAGGCCTCTGCCCAGTGCCCGACCATGCTCGACTGGAAGGTCGCCGCGGACAACGGCTCCATGTACAACACCCCCGCGACCTATGCCTGGTATCTGGCGGGTCTGGTGTTCCAGTGGCTGAAGGCCCAGGGCGGTCTCGCCGCGATGGAGCAGCTCAACCGGCGCAAGGCGGAGAAGCTCTACGCCTATATCGACGCCAGCGGTTTTTACAAAAACCCCGTCGAAATCGCCAGCCGCTCGCTGATGAATATCCCGTTCACCCTGCCGGATGCGGCGCTTGACAAACCGTTTCTCGCCGGCGCCGAAGACGCGGGGCTGTTGAATCTCAAGGGTCATCGCTCGGTGGGCGGCATGCGCGCCAGCCTCTACAACGCGGTGCCCGAAGCGGCGGTGGATGCGCTGATCGCCTACATGCAGGACTTTGCACAGCGGCAGGGCTGATATGGCGGATCAAAACCCGGACAGCGGCGCTGACAGCAATGGCGGCGACAGCCAGGCGCTGGATCAGCTCCGGCAGCAGATCGACGGTGTCGATCAGCAACTGCAGGTATTGCTGAACCAGCGCGCTGAACTCGCCCAGCAGGTGGCAGAGGTCAAGCTGCGCGCATTTGCCGCGGAGGGCGAGGCTGGTCGCGTCAGCGACGTGGTGTTTTATCGCCCCGAGCGCGAGGCGCAGGTGTTGCGGCGGGTAATGGAGCGCAACACAGGGCCGTTGAGTGATACCACGGTCGCGCATATTTTCCGTGAAATCATGTCGGCCTGCCTGGCCCTCGAACGGCCCATTGAAGTGGCCTATCTCGGCCCCGAAGGCACCTTTACTCAGGCGGCGGCACTGAAGCACTTCGGGCATGCCGTACTCAGTCAGCCCTTCGCCAGTATTGCCAACGTGTTTGCTCAGGTGGAGTCGGGCCAGTGCGACTATGGCGTGGTGCCGGTGGAGAACTCCACTGAAGGCATGGTCACCCACACCCTCGACAATTTTATCAATTCGCCGTTGAAAATCTGCGGCGAAGTCGAGCTGCGCATACAGCTGCACCTGCTGGCGGGACCGCAGACGCCGGCGGAAAAAGTGACCCGGATCTGCGCTCATCAGCAGGCGCTGGCACAGTGCCGCAACTGGCTGGACGTCAACTGGCCGCATGTCGAGCGGGTGGCGGTGTCCAGCAATGGCGAGGCGGCGCGCATGGCCGCACAGGAGCCCGGCGTGGCGGCGGTGGCGGGGGATATGGCGGCCGAGCAGTACAACCTGATGCGGCTCGCCGAGAATATTGAAGACTACGCCAACAACACCACGCGGTTTCTGATCATCGGCCGTGAAGAGGTGCCGCCCAGCGGCCGCGATAAGACCTCAATCGTGGTGTCCGCGCACAACCGGCCGGGTGCGCTGTTCAAGCTGCTGGAGCCGTTCCACCGCGCCAATATCAGCCTGACCCGTATCGATACGCGGCCGTCGCGCACTGAAAACTGGGCCTACGTGTTCTTCATCGAATTCGAAGGGCACCGCGAGGACCCGACGATCGCCCAATTGCTGCAGGGGCTGCAGGAACAGTCACTGCTGCTCAAACCGCTGGGCTCCTACCCACGCGCGGTATTGTGAGGAAATGGCAATGTCCTGTGATCCCAGCGCCCTGGCGATGGCCGGCATCCGTGGCCTGAGTCCGTATCAGGCCGGCAAGCCCATCGAGGAGCTGCAACGGGAGCTGGGAATCGCGAAGGTGATCAAGCTCGCCAGCAACGAAAACCCGCTGGGACCCAGTCCGCGGGTGCTCGAGGCCTGCCAACGCGCACTGCCGGAGCTGCACCGCTATCCCGACAGCAACGGCTTTGGCCTCAAGCGCGCGCTGGCCGACCGCCTGGGTGTCGAGCCCGCCATGCTGACCCTGGGCAATGGCTCCAACGACGTCCTGGATCTGGTGGCGCGGGCATTTCTGGGGCCCGGTCGCGCGGCGGTATTTTCCCAGCACGGTTTTATCGTCTATCCCATCGCGACCCAGGCCTGCGGCGCGCGCGCCATTGTTGTGCCGGCCCGGGCCTGGGGGCACGACCTGCAGGCGATGGCCGCGGCGGTGACCGACGACACTGCGGTGGTGTTCGTCGCCAATCCCAACAACCCCACCGGCACCTGGGTGTCCGACGCCGAGCTGCGGGCCTTTCTCGCGCAGGTACCGCCCCGGGTCATCGTGGTGCTGGATGAGGCCTATATCGAATACGCGGCGGTGGACGGTTTCCCCGACGGCATAGAACTGCTGGCCGAGTTCCCCAACCTTATTGTTACCCGCACCTTTTCCAAGGCCTATGGCCTGTCCGGATTGCGAGTGGGCTATGGGGTGTCGTCGCCGGCGATTGCCGACCTGCTGAACCGGGTGCGCGCGCCGTTCAATGTCAACAGCCTGGGGCTGGTGGCGGCGGAGGCGGCGCTGGCGGATGCGGATTACCTGGCCCGCGGGCGCGCCGCCAACGCCGCCGGGATGCTGCAGCTGGAACAGGGGCTCCAGGCCCTGGGGCTGGACTGGATACCGTCCGCCGGCAATTTTCTCGCGGTAGATATGGGGACGGAAGCCATGCCGTTGTATCAGGCGCTGTTGCAGCAGGGTGTGATCGTGCGCCCGGTGGGGGTCTACCAGATGCCGCGGCACCTGCGGATTACCGTGGGTCTCGAGCACGAGAACCGCCTGTTGCTGGATGCGCTGGCCCACTGCCTGGAGTCGGGCGCATGAGCGACCGGTTGCCTCTGGGGCGGGTTGCCATTGTTGGCCTGGGCCTGATCGGCGGCTCGCTGGCGGCGGCGCTCAAGGCCGGCAGTCTGGCTGCAGACGTGGTGGCCTGGGGCCGCCGCGAGAGCACGCTGCAGGAGGGCCTGCGGCTGGGCGTTATCGACCGTTACAGCCTGTCACTGGCCGACGCGGTGCGCGGTGCGGACCTGGTGGTGATCGCAACGCCGACCCTGGTCGTGGAGACCGTGATCGAACAGCTCGCGGCGGTGCTGGACGCCCACACCGTGGTGTCCGATGCAGCCAGCGTCAAGGCCAATGTGGTGGCGGCGGCGCGGCGCGCCTTCAATCCGGCGCAACTGGCGCGGTTTGTGCCGGGACACCCGATTGCGGGTTCCGAGCGCAGCGGCGTGGGCGCGGCCGATGCGGCGCTGTATCGCGATCACCGCGTCATACTGACGCCGCTGTCTGAATCGGATGCTGGCGCCGTGGCACTGGTGGACGCGGTGTGGCAGGCCGTGGGCGCCGAGGTGGTCACCATGTCGGTGGCCGAGCACGACCGGATACTGGCGGCCACCAGCCATCTGCCCCATATGCTG
The DNA here is from genome assembly GCA_034004805.1 of Spongiibacteraceae bacterium. GTDB lineage: Bacteria > Pseudomonadota > Gammaproteobacteria > Pseudomonadales > CAMLJR01 > JAVEVZ01. The sequence goes on from JAVEVZ010000009.1 coordinate 20,807, forward strand.
GCCTTCACCCTGGTGGACGCCCTGGCCGCCCAGACCCAGCAGCGCGATATTTTCCGTTTTGCCGCCGGCGGTTTTCGCGATTTCACCCGTATCGCCTCCAGTGACCCGCAGATGTGGCACGACATTGCGCTGGCCAATCGCGCAGCGATCCTGACGGCGATCGACGACTTCAGTCAGCACCTCGCGCGCCTGCGTGGCGCCATTGACGATGGGGACGGCGCGGGGATAATGGCCACCTTTCAGCAGGCCAAGGCGGCCCGCGACCGCTTCGCCGCCATGTTCAGCGGCGCAGCCGCGGGCGCTGCAAAAAATGCCTATCACCAGGAGTAACCAGTCCTTGACGGTGGAATTTCTGACCCGCCCCGGCGGCCGTGTGCAGGGCACAGCGCGCGTGCCGGGCGACAAATCCATCTCCCACCGCGCTGTGATGCTGGGCGCGCTGGCGGACGGCGTAACCCGTGTCAGCGGCTTTCTCGAAGGCGAGGACGCGCTGGCCACCCTCAACGCGTTTCGCGCCATGGGCGTTGAGATCGAGGGCCCTGAGCAGGGGCGGGTGACCATCCATGGGGTGGGTATGCAGGGCTTGCGGGCGCCGGCGGCGCCGCTGGATATGGGGAACTCCGGCACCTCGATGCGGTTGCTGGCGGGGCTGCTGGCGGGCCAGACTTTCACCACCACCCTCACCGGCGACGCGTCGCTCACCCGGCGGCCGATGGCGCGGGTGGCGGATCCGCTGCGCACCATGGGTGCGGTGATAGACACTGCCGCGGACGGTCGTCCGCCCCTGACCATACGGGGCAAGGGCCAGCTAAAAGCGATGGATTATGTGCTGCCCATGGCCAGCGCTCAGGTCAAATCCTGCGTGTTGCTGGCGGGCCTGTACGCCGACGGCGTGACCCGGGTGACCGAGCCCGCGCCCACCCGCGACCACACCGAGCGCATGCTGGCGGGCTTTGGCTATCCGGTGCAGCGCGACGGCGCCACCGCCAGTCTGGCGGGCGGTGGCCGGTTGACAGCCTGCGATATCGAAGTGCCCGGGGATATTTCATCGGCGGCTTTCTTTATGGTCGCGGCCAGCATCGCCCCCGACTCCGACCTCACCCTGACCCATGTCGGGGTCAATCCCACCCGTACCGGGGTCATCGATATTCTCAAGCTGATGGGGGCCGATATCACCCTCAGCAATGCGCGCACCGTGGGCGGTGAACCGGTGGCGGATATACGCGTGCGCAGCGCGAAGCTGCGGGGCATCGATATCCCGGCTGAGCTGGTGCCGCTGGCGATCGACGAGTTTCCTGTGCTGTTCGTTGCCGCAGCCTGTGCCGAGGGCCGCACGGTGTTGCGCGGCGCCGAGGAGCTGCGGGTTAAGGAGAGCGACCGGATCCAGGTCATGGCCGACGGCCTGCGCAGCATGGGCGTTACCGCAGAGCCGACCCCGGACGGCATCGTGATCGACGGCGGACCGCTGGCCGGCGGCGAAGTCCACAGCCATGACGACCACCGCATCGCCATGTCCTTCAGCGTGGCCGGGCTGATCGCGACGGGGCCGATCCGCATACGCGGCTGTGAGGTGGTGGCGACATCGTTCCCGAGTTTTGTCGAGCTGGCCAGTGCAGCCGGCCTCCATATCGAGCAGCGGCATGCCTGAGGCGAGCGTGCCGGTACTGGCGATAGACGGGCCCAGCGGCGCGGGCAAGGGCACCCTGTGCCAGCTGTTGGCGGCGCGGCTGGGCTGGCACCTGCTGGACAGTGGTGCGCTGTACCGCCTGATCGGGCTGGCCGGCGTGCGGCGCGGCGTTTCCCTGGACGATGGCCCCGCACTGGCCCGACTCGCGGGCGTACTCAATGTTGAGTTCCAGGCCACGCAACCGGGGGAGCCCGCGGCGGTGTACCTGGACGGCGAGGATGTCAGTGCCGCGGTGCGCAGCGAGACTGCCGGGGGGTACGCGTCCCGGGTCGCGGTGCACGGGGAGTTGCGCGATGCCCTGCGGGCAATGCAGCGCGCCTTCGCCAAGCCACCGGGCCTGGTGGCGGATGGCCGCGATATGGGCACCGAAGTGTTCCCCGACGCGGCACTGAAAATCTACCTTACCGCCAGCGCCGAAGAGCGCGCCAATCGGCGGTATAAGCAGTTGAAAAATAAGGGCGAGAATGTTAATCTCGCCGCCCTTTTGGGGGAGATCAGGGAGCGGGATCGGCGGGACAGGGAGCGTGCGGTGGCACCTCTGCGGCCTGCGGACGACGCACTGATTCTGGACAGCACGGCGTTGAGCATCGACGACGTGCTGGCTTGGGTAGAGGCGGAGCTGGGTAAGCGCGGTCTCCGCTAGTTTTCTCCATTCGGTTTTTAGTGTCGGTTTTTTTAGTGCCGGTTCGGGGCAGTGCCAGCAGCGCCTCGTTCGGCAGTCACCAGCAGACCTGCGCCAGCTGGCGGTGCAGTTTAAACGGGGCGTGCGTCCAGGCGCCCGAGAGAGAAGGTAAGCGAATGAGCGAGAGCTTTGCTGAATTATTTGAAGAGAGCCTGAAAACCATCGACATGCAGCCCGGTTCCATAGTGACCGGCGTTGTTATCGACATCGACAGTGACTGGGTCACTGTACACGCAGGCCTCAAGTCCGAAGGCGTCATCCCCAAAAGCCAGTTCCTGAGCGACTCCGGTGAGTTTGCGCTGGAAATCGGCGATGAAGTCCAGGTCGCGCTCGAAGCCGTTGAAGACGGCTGGGGCGAAACCCGCCTGTCCCGCGAGAAGGCCAAGCGCGCCGAAGCGTGGAAGTTCCTCGAGAAGGCCTTCGCCGCCGAGGACGTGGTCAAGGGTATGATCAATGGCAAGGTCAAGGGCGGCTTTACCGTCGACCTCAGTACCATCCGTGCGTTCCTGCCGGGCTCTCTGGTGGATGTGCGCCCTGTGCGCGAAACCACTCACCTCGAAGGCAAGATGCTCGAGTTCAAGGTCATCAAGCTGGATGCCAAGCGCAACAACGTCGTGGTATCGCGCCGCGCCGTACTCGAAGACGCCAACAGCGAGCAGCGCGAAGCCCTGCTGGCGACGCTGCAGGAAGGCATGGCCGTCAAGGGTATCGTCAAGAACCTGACCGACTACGGTGCATTTGTGGACCTGGGCGGTGTGGACGGCCTGTTGCACATCACCGACATGGCCTGGAAGCGCATCAAGCACCCCAGCGAAATCGTCAATGTCGGCGACGAAATCGATGTCAAGATTCTCAAGTTCGACCGCGAGCGCAACCGCGTATCGCTGGGCCTGAAGCAGCTGGGCGAAGATCCCTGGGTGCAGATCACGGGCCGTTACCCCGAGGGCACGCGTGTCCGCGCGCGGGTTACCAACCTCACCGATTACGGCTGTTTTGCGGAGATCGAAGAGGGCGTCGAAGGTCTGGTGCACGTCTCCGAAATGGATTGGACCAACAAGAACATTCACCCCTCCAAGGTGGTTCAGGTTGGCGATGAAGTCGAGGTCATGGTGCTGGATATCGACGAGGAGCGTCGCCGCATCTCGCTGGGTATCAAGCAGTGCCAGGAAAATCCCTGGGACGCTTTTGGCCGCCTGCACAACAAGGGCGACAAGATCAGCGGTGCCATCAAGTCGATCACCGATTTCGGGATCTTTATCGGCCTGGATGGCGGCATCGACGGCCTGGTGCACCTGTCCGATATTTCCTGGAACGAGACCGGCGAGGAAGCCGTTCGCAATTTCAAGAAGGGCGACGAGATCGAGACCGTCATCCTGTCAATCGATGCCGAGCGCGAGCGTATTTCGCTGGGTATCAAGCAGCTGGAAGACGATCCCTTCAACAACTATGTGTCCCTGAATGACAAGGGCGCCATCGTGACCGGCACCGTCAAGGAAGTGGACGCCAAGGATGCGGTAATCACTCTGAGCGATGAAGTCGAAGGCATTCTGAAGGCCTCCGAAATCAGCCGCGACAAGGTGGAGGACGCG
>JAVEVZ010000226.1:0-5030 GCA_034004805.1 Spongiibacteraceae bacterium
GCTGTCGAGCAAGGACGGCCTGTTCGACAAGGCCAAGGGCCGCATTGTCGGCTCCGACCAGTACCTCACCAAACCGTTTTCCAAGAACGAGCTGCTGGGAGCCATTCAAGCCCATGTGCCAGCTCAGTAGCACCCCTATGATAACGACGTACGATGCGCAGCCTGTGGCAGTGCGCTCAGGAGCAGCGGAGGAATTATGGCTCGAGTGTTGATTGTCGACGACTCTCCCACCGAAACCCACAAGATGACCGATATTCTGACCAAAAGCGGTTATGAGGTGATTACCGCCGACAGCGGCGAGCAGGGTGTGGCGGTCGCCAAACAGCAACTGCCCGATGTGGTGCTGATGGATATCGTGATGCCCGGCCTGAACGGCTTCCAGGCCACGCGCCAGCTCAGCAAGGACACCAAGACCAGCCATATCCCGGTGATCATCGTCACCACCAAGGACCAGGAGACCGACCGCGTATGGGGCCGGCGCCAGGGCGCCAAGGGCTATCTGATCAAACCCGTGGATGGCAAGGTCCTGATCCAGGCCATCCAGGACGCCCTGCAGGGTTAACGGCCATGAGTGAGCGGGAGCCTTTCGCCGCGCTGCTGGACCTGGCCCAACGCAGCGTGGCCCACGCCAGCGGCCTGCCGGCGCAGCTGAATATCAAGCCGCACTGGACCGGAATCGGCTTCCAGCTGCGGGGCCAGCGCATGGTCGCACCCATGGGCGAAGTCGCAGAGATCCTCGCGGTGCCCGGCACCACCCGCCTGCCGGGCGTGCAGAGCTGGGTGCGCGGGGTAGCCAACGTGCGCGGCCGCCTGCTGCCGCTGATCGACCTCGAGGCGTTTTTCGGCGGCAGCCTCAGCGGCGGCCGCAAGAGCCACCGGGTGCTGGCGCTGGAGCTGGGAGACCTGTTCAGCGGGCTGATCGTCAGCCAGGTCTACGGTATGCAGCACATTCCAGTGGACCAGTTCAGCGACCAGGTGCCCGAAGCCCTGGATTTCATGTCGGCCTACCTCGCCGGCAGCTATCGGCACAACGGACACGAATGGGCGGTATTCAGCCCCTTTGTACTGGCGCGGGATGCGCGCTTTTTCAACGCCGCCGCCTGAACATCGGCGACGACTCAACGACAGACCTTGAATGAGCTATTGGGCTGGGAGTCCGGAGCATGAACGCGAGAAACCAAGTCACTACCACCCGAGTCCAGTTCAGCGGCATTATCGGTGTCTTCACCGTGGTCCTGCTGGTGGGCATCGTCGGCGTCATTGTCAGTTCCTGGATCGTAATCCGGGACGCCAACTATGACCAACGCTACCTGGAGTTGACCGGCGAGTTGCGGGTACTGGTCCAGCAGGTGGCCACCACCTCGCGGGAGGCCACCGAGGGCGGCGCCGCGGCCTTTGACCAGCTGCGCACGGCCCGCGAGAGCTTCAACAACACGCTGCGCATCCTGCTCAACGGTACGTCGTCCCTGCCGTCGCCACAGGCGATGCTGTCCGAGGAGCTGGCAACCCTGGACAACCTGTGGGAGCGCGTGGACGCGGCGTCGTCGACCATCGTCGACAACCGCGACCGGATTCTGTTCCTCCACGAAGTTGCCCAGACCCTCAACGACTCGATTCCTGAACTGCAGGAGGAGTACAACAACGTCGTGGAGGTGCTGCTGGAAAATGGCGCGCCCGCCGACCAGGTCGCCGTGGCCCAGCGCCAGTCCTGGCTGGCGGAGCGGATCGCGCGCAACGTCGACAAGATGCTGGAGGGCAAGGAAGACGCCCCGGCCGCTGCCGACCAGTTCAACCTCGACGCCAGCGTATTCGGCAGCGTCCTGAAGGGCATGCTCGATGGCAACGCCGCCATGCGCATCTCCAGGGTCACCGACCGCGAGGCGCGGGTGAGTCTCGAGGAGATCGCCAAGCTGTTTGAGTTCGTATCCGGCTCGGTCGACGAGATCTTCCAGGCCTCCCCCGACCTGCTGAAGGCCACCCAGGCCGCCAACGCCGTGACCGTTGACGCGCCGAAGATCATGGACGCGACCTCGACCCTGGCCGACCGCATCAACAACCTGGACCAGGAGCGCCGCACCACCCTGGCGGTGCTGGCCTTCGCCGGCCTGATCATCGCCTCGCTGCTGCTGATCGGCCTGCGCATGTTCTTCGACACCCGCCGCCGCCTCAGCGAAACCCGCGAGGCCAACGAGCGCAACCAGAACGCTATCCTGCGTCTGCTGGACGAGCTGGCCGATCTCGCCGACGGTGACCTGACCGCCACCGCGACGGTCACCGAGGACTTCACCGGCGCCATCGCGGACTCCATCAACTTCACCATCGACCAGCTGCGGGTGCTGGTGTCGCAGATCAACGAGACCGCACTGCGGGTTTCCAGCGCGGCCCAGGAATCCCAGGCCACGGCACTGCATCTGGCCGAGGCCTCCGAGCACCAGGCCCAGGAAATTGCCGGCGCCTCGGCGGCGGTCAACGAGATGGCGGTGACCATCGATCAGGTGTCCTCCAACGCCTCGGAATCCGCCTCGGTGGCAGAGCGCTCGGTTGCCATCGCCAACACCGGCGCCGAAGTGGTGCAGAACACCATCCGCGGCATGGACAACATCCGCGAACAGATCCAGGAAACCTCCAAGCGCATCAAGCGCCTGGGTGAATCGTCCCAGGAGATCGGCGACATCGTATCGCTGATCAACGACATCGCCGACCAGACCAACATCCTGGCACTGAACGCCGCCATCCAGGCGTCCATGGCGGGCGACGCGGGCCGCGGCTTCGCGGTGGTTGCGGACGAAGTTCAGCGCCTGGCAGAGCGCTCCTCGGCGGCGACCAAGCAGATCGAGGCGCTGGTCAAGACCATCCAGTCGGACACCAACGAAGCGGTTATCTCCATGGAGCAGACCACCGCCGAGGTGGTGCGCGGTGCGCGCCTGGCACAGGATGCCGGTACCGCACTGGAGGAAATCGAGAAGGTATCCCAGGAACTGGCGGAACTGATCCAGAACATCTCCAACGCGGCGCGCCAGCAGGCGTCCTCCGCGGGCCATATCTCCAACACCATGAACGTCATCCAGGAGATCACCTCGCAGACCTCGGCCGGTACCACCGCGACCGCGCGCTCGATCGGCAACCTGGCCGAGATGGCCAACGAACTGAAGCGCTCCGTCGCCGGCTTCAAGCTGCCCGAGGAGGCGCCGGTCACGCGCCGCATGAACGCCATCCAGACCCAGACGGTGGACGCAGAGGAATTCGACGCCGCCGTCGGGCAATGACCCCTGCGGCTTATGGCAGGGCGTGACGCACTATGGCCTGGACCTACCGCCCGGCAGTGGCGCTGGACGACCGGCAGTTCAAGCACTGGCATGAACTGCTGGAACAGCGCACCGGCATTGACTACTCGCAGCACCGCTCAATTCTGCAGGCGGGCCTGGTGCGGCGCATGCGCGAAGTGGACTGCGAGGACTATGACCTGTATTTCGAACAGGTCTGCGCGCGGCCCCAGGGCATGGCCGAGTGGTCGGCGCTGGTGGACTGCATCACCATCGGCGAAACCAGTTTTTTTCGCCAGCCGCGCGCCTATGCTCTGGTGAAGCACTACCTCGCCCAGCGCCTGCAGCGGCGCGGCGACGCCACGCTGGACCTGTGGAGTGTCGGCTGTTCGACCGGCGAGGAAGCCTACTCCCTGGCGATGATCGCCAGCGATGCGGTGCAGGACAGCGAGTCGCGCTGCTTTGTCGGTGTCATTGGCAGCGACATCAGCCTCGGCGCGCTGGCGCAGGCGCGGCGCGGCCAGTACAGCGAACGCTCGCTGGCGCGGGTCCCCGAGGCATTGCGCCAGCGCCATATCAAAAAACTGGACCGGGGATTTCAGGTGGTGGACGCACTCAGGGAGCGCGTGTGTTTCACCCAGGCCAACCTGGTGGAACTGCAGCGATTGCCCACTATGGCGATGGACGTGATTTTTTGTCAGAACGTGCTGGTGTATTTCCGGCGCGAGCGCCGTTTGCGGGTACTCGACGCACTGGTGGACAGACTCAAGCCGGGCGGCTTGCTGGTGATCGGTCCCGGCGAAGCCCCCAAATGGCAAAACCCGCGGGTAGCGGCGCAGCGAATTTCCGGCGTGCAGGCGTATGTGCGTCAACGCGTGCAAGTCCCCGTGACAGCAAGGGCCTGAATTATGGCGGAGCGTCGAGACTACATCGCCCTCGACTGGGTGGCGGGCGAGATCGGAGAAACCCTCGAACAGGCGGGGCAGGCCCTCGCGGCCTTCCGGGACAACCCCGAGGACCTGACCCGGCTGCGGTTCTGCCTGACCCATCTGCACCAGGTCAGCGGCACCCTGAAAATGGTCGAATTCTCCGACGCCGCGCTGCTCGCCGAAGAGGCCGAGCGCCTGGCCCAGAACCTGCTCGCCGGCAAGCTCGGCAAAACCTATATCGAGGACGCACTCACCACCCTGGCCAGCGTCATCCAGCAGCTGCCCGCCTATCTGGACGGGATGCGCCGCAAGCGGCGCCTGCTGCCCGCCGCGCTGATTCCCCTGCTCAACGATCTGCGCGCGGTGCGCAGCCAGCCGTTGATTTCGGAGACACCGCTGTTCACCCCCGCGCTGCCGGCGGCGGTGTCGGGTACCGCCACCAGCACGCTGCCCGAAGCCGAGCTGCTGGACGTGGCGCGCAAGCTGCGCCAGATGTACCAGATCGCCCTGCTGGGACTGCTCAAGGGCGAGGACGAACGCAGCCAGCTCAACTACCTCGCCAAGGTCTTTGCGCGCATGGCCCGGCTCGCCGAGGGCCAGCCGTCCCAGCCCCTGTGGCGCATCGCCATCGCCATCTGCGAGGGCCTGCTCAACCGCTCCATCAGCCGCCGCCCCGCACTCAATATCCTGCTGCGCCAGCTCGACGGGCCGCTGCGTGAGCTGACCGAACAGGGCAGCGCCGCACTGGCCAGCCCGGCGCCGGAGCGCCTGCTGCGCAACCTGCTGTTTTACGTGGCCGCCAGCACCGCCGACAGCCGCTATATCGCCGAGATCAAAC
>JAVEVZ010000010.1:0-24358 GCA_034004805.1 Spongiibacteraceae bacterium
GGGATATACAACGATGGTGGCCTGATCGGCTCGATCATCACCGCAACGTTGGGCGCTGTGGTGTTGTTGTATGTGATCAAGCTGGTCAAGAAAGTCTGAGGTTTTCCTCACCGCCATCCCGTCGGGGCGGGGGGGGCGACGGCGCCCCGTTCTCCGTTTAACGTCCCGTCAGCCATTGGCCCAGATTCATGACCTCGTCCAGCCGCGCCCAGAACCAGTAGGCGGCAAATACGCCGCTGCCATAGCCCAGGGCGCGGCGCAGGGCGGGAAACTGGGCCGCGTGCAGCAGGCGGATTGCGGCCAGCACCAGGGCGACCACCGCCAGCTGACCGATCTCAATCCCGATATTGAACGCGGCCAGGGCCAGCGGAATCGCCTCCGAGGGCAGCCCGGCACTGGTCAGCGCCCCCGCAAACCCCAGCCCGTGCAGCAGGCCGAAACTGCCCGCCATCAGCCAGGATTGGCGGTAGTCACCGCCGCGCGCGGACTTCACCAGTACGGCGGCGGCAGTGGCAATGCTGAAGGCGATCGCGATTTCCACCAGTTCACCGGGGAAATCCACATAGCCCAGCACGGCCAGCGCGAGGGTGATGGAGTGCCCCAGCGTGAACAGCGTAATGGTCCATACCAGGCGGCTGCCCCAGCCGACCAGCAGGGTCAGTATCAGCACGAACAGCAGGTGATCGATACCCGTGGCGAGATGGTCGATACCCAGCAGCATGTAGTCGACGAACACCGCGGCGCTGCCCTGCCGCGCGGGAATAACATAGCCGGGCTCGCGCGCGTCCAGCATCCGGTGCAGGTGGCGGCCGTCGGCCAGCTGTATCTGCAGCAGTACCCCCGGAAGCCCCGCCTGCAGCCCGGTCACGCCCCAGCGCTGACCCACCAGCGTTGCGCCGCAGTCCAGCCGCCACTGATACAGCAGAGCGGTGCCCCGGGTGTGCTGCTCACCCTTGTCCAGCGCGCTGCACACGGCGGGCATGTCGGGTCGCAGGCGCAGGCCGGCAGGGGTCTGGCGCGGGGTTTTCCACAGTAACTGCACGCTGCCGTCGTCCAGTTGCTGAACCCGCATCAGGCCCGGGGCGAGGGGGTGGGCCGACAGTTGCAATGCACAGCACAGCACGATGATGCCCAGACACCATTGCAGCCAGAACCTGTTGCGGCTGTGGTCGGCTGTCATTCGCTCGCCGCCCCGGGCAGTTCGATGCGGTAGCGCGTTCGCCACCGGGCGAGTTCAGCGTCTATATAGGCCTGCTGTTGCTGGCGCTGCAGCGTGGCGCGGATCAGGTCGGCGACCTGTGCGAGGGGTTTGAGCCGGGCCGGGTGCAGTGCATCAATCCGGATCAGGTGCAGGCCGTAGGCCGAGGGCAGGGGACCGTACCAGCGGCCGGTTTCAATGCCTTCGATGCCGTTGAGCGCGGTGACAAATGCCTGGCCGAGTCTGGCGGCCAACTGGGTATCGGTCATGCCCCGCCAGTGTCGGCCACCGTAAAAATTATCACTGTCAACGGCTGCGGTCGGGTCATTGTGGAGCGCCGCCAGCGCGGCCTGCGCCCGCCGCCGGGCGGCGTCGCCGGCAAAATACAGGTGAGTGATATCCAGTCGCCGCGGGGTCCGGTACTGGTCGCTGTGCGCGCTGTAGTACGCCTGCAGCGCCGCGCTGTCGGCAGCATCCAGAGGTTCCACGGGCGCTTCCGCCGCCAGCACCAGCTCCAGGGTGTTGATCAGGTAGCGGCGGATCACCGGGTCCTGGTCCAGCATGCCCATGCGCTCGGCCTGACGTCCCAGTGTTGCGGGATCGCCGCTGTCGCTCAGCTGCAGAAACTCGCCCAGCTGCGCCAGCCGCTGCTGAACCACCGGCAGCCGGTGCAGTTGGCGACGGCGCGCCTCGCGCAACAGCAGCTCGTCGCGCACTGCGCTGTCGATCAGGCCCTGGCGCTCCGCGGCGTCGGGGCGCTCGCCGGTGGCCCTGAGCCACTGCTCCTCCTGTATTTCCAGGCTCCCGGCATCGATGCGGATCACCGGCCGCTCCCAGCCTAGCAGGGCGTAACACAGCGCCCCCAGCAGCAGACAGTGGAGCAGGGGCGCGCGCGCCAGCCGGGCAGTCCGGGAGGGGATACCTGTCATTGCGCTGTGTCTGTCGAGCGGGTCATGGAACACACGGCCTGCGTGGTGGGCTCGGGGCAAGGATCGCGGCGAAGATATACCAGATGCTGGCGTGGAGGACACCCGACAGGTCCAAACGAAAAGGCGCGGCGCAACTTGCATCTCACGGTATCGCTGGGCATACTCCGGCGCTCGTGCCCCGTAGAGGCGCGACGCAACGTAGGACACCGTTGCGCATTCGTACCCATTGTTCATTGGAAAAGGAGATTCCAGATGATCAAATCAACGGCATTCGCCGCTTCTCTGTTGTTAGCCTGCCAGGCCTTCGCGCCCCACGCTGCATTCGCCGCACTGTCTCCGGGCGATCTCGTAGTCAGCGAAGTCATGGCCAACCCCGCCGCCGTCAGCGATACCTATGGCGAGTGGTTCGAGCTGTACAACCCGACCGGTACGCAACTCAATCTCAACGGCGTCACTATCCGCGACGACGGCAGCAACAGCTTCACCATCGCTGAAGATCTGCTGATCGATGCGGGGGCGTATCTGGTGTTGAGCCGCAACGGCGACAGTGCGGTCAATGGCGGTATTACACCCGGCTATGCCTATGGCAGCGGCTTTACCCTCGGCAACAGCAGCGACGCGATCGTGATTGAGAGCGAAGGCAGCACGGTGTTTCGCCTGGATTACGCCGCCAATGCGGATTTCGGCGCGGCCGGTAACAGCGTGGAGTTGTTGAGTCTGCTGGCGGTGGACGAGTTCAGTTATCAGCTGACGCCTGTCGGTCTGAGTTACGGCGCCGGCGATATCGGTACGCCTGGCGGCCCCGGTTCGGTGGCCCTGCCGTCCGCGGTGCCGGTACCCGCCGCGGCCTGGCTGTTCGGCAGTGCACTGGGCCTATTGGGGCTGCGCCGCAAAGCCTGAGTGACCTGGGGTGGGCTCTGCGGAGCTCACCCCTTTTCTGGATGGGTCCATCCGTGAACGGCCTTCAATAGCAGACCCTGCCTCCTCTTCGCCTGCGTTGACACCTCGTTGGCCACCTGGTGTGTTTGCGCCGGTATCGCGGGTCGCTGCGTTGCCCATGGCCCGGCACTCGATCGGCCCGGGGCTGTGCTAGCATGCGCACTTTCCGCGGGGGGCCGATCTTGCTGCGCTGGTTATTGAGCTGTTTTTTGATCACCACAATCCATGCGGCGGGCGCAGCGGCGGTGGATGCCGAGGCGCAACAGATCACGCTGTCGCTGGCCACTGAACCCCCCACCCTCAACAGTCTGCGCAGCACGGACCAGATCAGCAGCTTCGTGCTCAGCCACGTCATGGAAGGGCTGATGCGCTACGACGCCCGCGGCGACCTGGTGGGTGGCGTCGCCGAGCGCTGGGAGCTGCGCGAAGACGGCGCCACCTTCTGGCTGCGCGACGATGCGCGCTGGAGCGACGGCCGCCCGGTCACCGCAGCCGACTTTGTGTTTGCCTGGCGCCGGGCGCTGGAGCCCACCACCGCTTCCCAGTACGCCTTTATTCTTTACCCCATCGCCAACGCGGAGGCCGTCAACCGCGGTGAAAAGCCTCTGGATGCGCTGGGTGTTCAGGCGCTCGGCGCACACCGTCTCGAGGTTCAGTTTGCGCGGCCCACCACCTATTTCCTGAGCCTCACCGCATTTATGACCTACTATCCGATTCGCGAGGACTTTTTTCGCGCCCAGGGTGAGCGCTATGCCGCCGATGCGCACAACCTGTTGTTCAACGGCCCGTTTACCCTCAGTCGCTGGGTGCACAGCGCGCACCTGACCCTGAGCAAAAATCCCGAGTACTGGGGACGCGGCGAGATCGCCCTGCAGACCATCGATCTGCCCTACATCACCTCCGACCCCAGCGCGACCTTTAACCTGTTCAAGAACGGCGATATCGCCATGGCCGCGCTGGACGTGGAAACCCTGGACGATGCCCTGGAGCGGGGTTATCCCATCCACCAGTTCCAGAGTGGCAGCCTGTTTTTCCTGTCTTTCAATTTCCGCGAAGGACGCCTGACCGGCAACTACCATCTGCGCAAGGCGATCCAGTACGCGCTGGATCCCGATGTGCTGGTGAACCAGGTCATCGGCCTGCCCGGCGTGCAGCCGGGGCGCTCCCTGTTCCCGCGCACGGTGCGCGCGCTGGACGGCCGTTTTCGCGATCACTTTCCGGCGCCCCTGTTGCGGCCCGATCTCGACAAGGCCCAGTGGCATCTGCAGCAGGCACTGGACGAGCTGGGCCTCAAGCAGGTCCCGCTCCTGGTGTTTCTGACCGGCGAGCATCCCCGCGCCGGGCGCGAGGCGGAGTATGTGCAGTACGTATTGCGCCAGGCACTGGGCATTGATCTGAAAATCGACCGCCAGACCTTCAAGCAGCGCATCGAGCGCATGAGCCGCGGCGATTTCGATATCGTGTCTGCCGCCTGGGGCCCGGACTTCGACGATGCCATCACCTTTGGCGACCTGTTCTCCTCCTGGAATGAAAACAACCGCGGCCTGTACCGCAACCCGGAGTACGACCGCTGGGTGCGGGTGGCCATGGAATCGGGTGACGACGCGGTGCGGATGAACGCGATGGCGGAGCTGCAGCGCATCGTGGTGGAGGACGTGCCGATTCTGCCGCTGTACGAAAGCGCCATGCTGTACGTGACGCATCCGCGGCTGCTGGGTCTGGAGCGCTCCATCTTTGGCGGCGACCCGGTGTTGCGCTACGTGCGGATACGGGACTGAGCCATGCTGCGCTTTGTTGCCAAACGCCTGCTGTCCGGTGCGATCACCATCTGGTTTATCGCCACGGCGACGTTCTTCGCGATGCACGCGGTGCCCGGCGATCCCCTCAGCGACGAGATGGCGGTCAACCCTGAAATCCGCCGCAACCTCGAGATCCGCTACGGCTTCGACAAGCCGTTGATGACCCAGTACGCAGTATTTATGGGCAATATCCTGCGCGGTGATTTCGGGATTTCCTTCACTCAGCAGAACCGCCGCGTCAACGACATTATCCGCGCACACTTTCCGGTATCGGCAATTCTCGGCGTGCTGGCGTTGCTGATTGCCGCGATCGGCGGCGTGGTGTGGGGTGCGCTCACCGCGCGCTATCGCGAGCGCTGGCCGGACTATGTGATCACGCTGCTGGTGATGCTGGCGATCTCGGTGCCCAGCTTTGTGTTTGCCGCGCTGGCGCAGTGGCTGGTGGTCGGCCTCAACGCCTGGGCCGGTCACACCGTGCTGCCGGTGGCGGGCTGGGGCAGCCCCGCGCATATGGTGATGCCGGCGCTGGTGCTGGGCCTGGGGACCATGGCCTACATCACGCGCCTGACCCGCTCGTCGATGCTGGAGGTCGCGAGCCAGGATTTCATGACCACCGCTCGCGCCAAGGGCCTCAGTGAAACGCGGGTGTTCTTCCGTCACCAGCTGCGCAACGCGCTGCTGCCGGTGGTCACCATTCTGGGCCCGGCAGTGGCGGCCATTACCACCGGCGGCTTTGTGGTCGAACTGATCTTTGCGATCCCCGGCCTGGGGCGCTATTTCGTGCAGGCGGTGCAGCAGCTGGATTACACCGTGATCATGGGCACCACGGTGTTTTATGGCGCGTTCCTGGTGATCATGGTGTTGTTGGTCGATCTGCTGTACGGGCTGCTCGATCCGCGGATACGCCTGCGATGACTGCCGCCGTGGACTTCCAGCCGCTTGAGCGCGCGCCCCGGGCGGAACTGCCCAGCCAGCCCGCGCCCTCCCTGTGGCAGGCCGCGTGGCGGCGCCTGAAGCGCAATCCGCGTGCACTGATGGGCGGCTGGGCGATCATCCTGATGGCCGCCTTCACGGTGCTGGGGCCCTGGGTGTGGCAGGTTGACCCCGGCGCCCAGGCGCCGGCGCGGGCCTCGCTGGGGCCGCAGGCCGGCTATTGGGCGCAGGTGGTGACCGACGAGGCCTGGCAGCCTGCGCCGCTGCAGGCGCCGGAGCCCCTCACGCTGGTGGTGGACGAGGCCAATACCGCGCGGGTGCGCCTGCGCTGGACGGCACTGCCCGCCGCCGAGGGCTATCGGCTGTTTCGCCATGAGCGCATGCCGCGCAGCGCCACGGATCTGGGTCTGCCGCTGGCCGAGCTGTCGCCGGCGGAGACGGCCTACGAGGACAAGCTGCGCCTGAGGGCCCGGGATTATGTCTACACCTTGCAGGCGATGCTGCCGGAGGGCGGCGAGCGCCAGGTGCGCGTGCAGGTGCGCCCCGGCCATGCGATCACCAGCTACGAAGCCAAACTGCAGGGCCTGTTGGCGATCGGCGAGCCGGTCGCGGTGGAGCAGCTGTACCTGCCGGCGCATCCCCTGGGCACCGACCACCTGGGCCGCGACATGCTGGCGCGACTGATGGAGGGCGCGCGCACGTCGCTGTTTATCGGCCTGCTGGCGCCGCTGTTGTTTGTCGGTCTGGGCAGTGTCTACGGCGCGCTGGCGGCACTGCTGGGTGGCGCCTGGGATGACTGGATGATGCGCTTCGCCGATTTCATCGTGGCGCTGCCGTTCCTGCTGTTTGTGATCCTGATCCGCATTGCCTTTGGTATCGGTCCTGGCGAAAGCGGCATCCTGGCGCTGGTGGTGGCCATGGTCATGCTGGGCTGGCCGACCTCGGCGCGGCTGGTGCGGGCCCAGGTGCTGCAGTTGCGCGAGCAGGGCTTTGTCGAGGCGGCACGGCTGTCGGGCGCCGGCTACGGTTATCTGGTGGTGCGCCATCTATTGCCCAATGTCAGCGCGATCATTCTGGTGGCGCTGAGTTTTGCGGTGCCCCAGGCCATTTTCACTGAGGCCTTCCTGTCGTTTATCGGCATGGGGGTGACGCCGCCCACCGCGTCCTGGGGCGCGATGGCCAACGACGGCATGCAGACCCTGTTCAACCATCCGCAGCAGCTGTTGCTGCCATCGCTGCTGATCAGCATCACGGTGCTGGCGTTCAATGCCCTGGGTGACGCGCTGCGCGACGAGCTGGATGTGCGCGCCGGAGAACGGCTGTGAGCCTGCTGACGGTGCGCGATCTGCGGGTCGGTATCCGCACCGCGGCGGGCGTGGTGCAGGCCGTGCGCGGGGTGGATTTTGCGCTGGCGGCGGGCGAGACCCTGGCGCTGGTGGGGGAGAGCGGCTGCGGCAAATCGATGACCGCGCTGGCCCTGATGGGGCTGACTCCGCCCGGCGCCACGGTAAGCGGGGAGGTAACCCTTGAAGGGCAGAGCCTGTTGCCCTTGAGCCCGGCGCGCCGCAACGCGCTGCGCGGCGCGCGCATGGGGCTGGTATTCCAGAATCCCATGGGCGCCTTCAATCCCACCATGCGGGTGGGCGACCAGATCGCCGAGGTGTTGCGCAGCCATCGAAACCTGAGTGCGAGGGAGGCCGGCGCGCGCGCGGTGGCGCTGCTGGCGCGCATGCAGGTGACGCGGCCCGCCGAGCGCGCCCGCCAGTACCCCTTCGAATTTTCCGGCGGTATGTTGCAGCGCGCCATGGTCGCCATGGCGGTGGCCTGCGAACCGCCGCTGCTGATCGCCGACGAGCCCACCACCGCGCTGGATGTCACCGTACAGGCCGAGGTGCTGGCGCTGCTGCGGGAGCTGGTCGAGGAGCGCCGGATCGGGCTGCTGCTGATCACCCATGATTTTGGCGTGGTGGCCGAGATCGCCGACCGGGTGGCGGTGATGTATGCCGGCCAGCTGGTGGAGCAGGGCCCGGTGCAGGCGGTGTTCCGTGCGCCGGCGCATCCCTATACCGCGGGTCTGCAGGCCGCCCTGCCGCGGCTTGAAGGCCCGCGCCAGGACACCCTGACCACCATCCCTGGCACGCCGCCGTCGCTGCTGTCGCCGCCCCCCGCCTGTGGTTTTGTCGACCGCTGTCCCCGGGCCATGAGCATCTGCGCGGCACAGGCACCCGGCTGGTTCGACGCCGGCGACGCCCACCGCAGCCGCTGCTGGCTGTGGCACGCCGAATGCCCACAGGACGGCCAGCGGGGAAGCCGGCCGCGGATCGGGCCTGCAGACAGCGAGGAGGTGAGCGGTGAGTGAACCCCTGTTGCGGGTGGACGGCCTGAGCCGCCATTTCCCCATGGCCGGCGGCGCCCAGCTGCGGGCGGTGGAGCAGGTGTCCTTCAGCCTGGCGGCGGGGGAGGTGGTGGCGCTGGTGGGCGAGAGCGGCTCCGGCAAATCCACCCTCGCGCGGACCGTGCTGGGGCTGTACGACAAGACCGCCGGGCGCGTGTACTACCAGGGTGAGCGGCTGCCCGGCCACTACCGCGCGGCGGACTTCCGGCGCCAGGCGGCGCGCATGCAGATGGTGTTCCAGGACCCCGGCGGGACCCTCAACCCGCGCCTGACGGTGGGCGAGAGCCTGGCCGAGCCCCTGCTGCTGAGCGGGCGCCGCAGCGAGGTGGCGGCACGTGTCGCCGACTGGCTGGGGCGGGTGGGCCTGGACCCCAGCGCCGCGGGGCGCTACCCCCACGAGTTTTCCGGTGGCCAGCGCCAGCGCCTGGGGATTGCGCGGGCCCTGATCGCCGGGCCGGCGCTGGTGGTCTGTGATGAGCCGGTATCGGCGCTGGATGTGTCGGTGCAGGCGCAGATCGTCAATCTGCTGATGCGCCTGCGCGCCGACGAGGGCGTGGCTTTGCTGCTGATTGCCCACGACCTGGCGCTGGTGCGCCATATCGCCGACCGGGTGCTGGTGATGTACCGCGGTGAAATCGTTGAGGAGGCACCGGTGGCGCGGTTGTTCGCGGCGCCGCAGCATCCGTACACGGCGCTGTTACTGGCGTCCTGTCCCAGCGGCGATCCCGCCCGGCGCCTGCCGCAGCCTGCGCCGGTTCAGGGTCTGGAGGTGGGTGCCGAGGGCTGCCAGTTCGCGCCCCGCTGTCCCCGCGCCACCGCGCGCTGTCAGCAGCGGCCGGCGCTCAGCGAGGTCGGGGAACAGGGCCGGGTGGCCTGTCACCACCCGCTGGGCGAGGAGGC
This sequence comes from Spongiibacteraceae bacterium, assembly GCA_034004805.1. Classification (GTDB taxonomy): domain Bacteria; phylum Pseudomonadota; class Gammaproteobacteria; order Pseudomonadales; family CAMLJR01; genus JAVEVZ01. The sequence goes on from JAVEVZ010000010.1 coordinate 9,094, forward strand.
CCCGCGGTCAGCAACCTGAGAACGCAAAGTCCGATGCGGGGCCGGGAGCCCCGCCCTGCGCTATTGCCCCAGTGCGCCGTTGAAGAACACCAGTCGCGCGGCCGGGCCGCTGGTATCCAGCAAAAACACGTAGTTCGCGCCGCTGTCCGTGGTGGGTATCTCGGCGGGCCATTTGTTGAAGCCGACCACTAACTCGTAGCTGCCTCCGGACACCTTGGTCTCGGCGCGGTACTGATCGTGGCCCAGGGCCCTGAGGCTGAGGGTGTCCTTGCTGACTTCCTTGTCCTTTTCCATGCGCTTCATATGCAGGATGCGGTTGACGCGGCTGGTCTTGCGGTCTTCTCCCTGGGCGAGCAGGGCATCGATGCGCTGCAGCTCGCGCTGCACTGCCGCGCGGTCGGTCAGGCGCAGGGCGCCATCCGTGCGCTCGGCGGCCGGCGTCGCTGCGGGGAGTTCGTCGAGACTGGCCACCCGGGTGGGGGTGGCGACTTTGGCGGGCGCGGCGGCCTTGACTGGTGCAGTTGCCCTGGCGGTGCTGGCCGCTGCCGTTGCGGTTGCCGCCGCTGCTTCGCGCTCGCGGCGCTGCTTGTCCGCCAGCGCCGCCTGCAGACGTTCGATTTCGCGCTGTTTGGCTTCCGCGTCGGCGCGGCTGCGGTCCAGGGCCTGCTGCTGGCGTTCGCGCTGCGCGCGCTCCTCATTCAGCTGCTGCTGACGGCTGAGGCCGGCGACCTTGCTGCGCTGTGCATCAACGCTGGCGGACAGCGCGGCAAAGCGCTGCTGGTTCTGCGCCAGGCGGGCCTCCAGGTCGTCGACCTGGGTGCTCAGTTCGGCCAGGGACTGGTTGGATTTTTCGTAGCGCCGCTCGGCAAGGTGGTGTTTGAACTCGGCATTTTTGAGCCGGGCCTGGTTGGCGGGAGAGGCCTCCACTGCGAGATGAGCGCGGGCCTCGGCCAGGGCCTGCTGGGCTTCGTCCAGTTCGGCGCGCTCGGCGCTGGGCTTGGCCTTTTCCGCGTCCATCGCCTCGATCTGGCGGGCGAGCTGCTCCTCCAGATTGCCCTGTTCGGTCTCCACCTGCGCCAGCTCGGCTTCCAGATCGGCCAGCCGGGCGCGTTCCTGGGACAGTGTCTGGGCGCCGGCGGCATGTATATGAAATAGTGCGACCACTATCACACTGATGGTCGACCAGAGGCGATTACGCTGCATCAATCCTGTCTCTTACTGAAAGACCGCTGTGGCGGCCCGGTTACCACGGAATCCGGCGGCCGCCGCAGGTGCCGCTTTGCGCATGAGGCGCCGGCAGCATGCGGGGGGACGGGTCGCCCGCGCCGTCCCCGACTCGCCGGTCGGGGGACGATCGCAGGCAAGTGTAGATCAACTTGCCCGGGGGTGCCGGTGCGCTGCGGGCCGGTGCGCCGTTTTGTGACCGGCTCCAGCCCGCGAAGCCCCCGGCCGCGCGCCTCAGGCGCGGGTGAAGCGGGGCAGGGCGGGCTCCTCCAGGCGCAGCTTGTCGCCGGGAGCGATCACTTCGGCGACACCACTGGCCACGAGCTTGCCGTTCTGGTTGCGGACCTTGCAGTCGAGGGTGACGAATTTGCGGTCGTCGCGTTTCGCAGTGACTTCGAGCTCGACGGTGAGCGCGTCGCCGATGCGCACGGGGGCAGTGAACTTGAGGCTCTGGTTGAGGTAGATGGTGCCCGGTCCGGGGAGCTTCATGGCCAGGGCGGCGGATACCAGACCACCGGTCCACATGCCGTGGGCGATACGGCCCTGAAACGGCGTCGTAGCGGCATAGGCCTCATCGAGATGCACCGGATTGACGTCCCCCGAGGTGGCGGCAAACAGAGCGACATCCAGCTCGCTGAGGGTCTTGCTGTAGGTTGCGCGCTGGCCGATGGTGATCTCGTCGTAGGTGAAGTTCTCCAGCATCCCGAAGTGCTCCTGTCTGGGTAGGTGAATGGCGGCGCATTGTAGCCGCTGCCGCCTGCGGTCGCGATTGACAGTGCCGCTGGCACTGGTTAGCTTCACATGTTTTCACTGTAAACACCGGCTTGATGCGCGGGGACGGGCGCTGTGTCCCGCGGCAGCTGATGTACACTGCGGGCCGGGCCGGGCCGACGTCCCGCGGCGGGACACGGTTGCCGCACCTGGCGGTGGGCAGTCGGTCGATCGGAAAATAAACGGCGGGATAAACAACAACTTCGGCTGGGACAGGGGTGGGAAAGCATGGTGGGGAACGCTGAGTCCATGGATGCAATCGTCAGTGCGGCGCGGCAGCGCTTCGGAATTCCCGACACGGTGGACACCAGCGCGTACCCCAGCCTCAACGCCATGTTTCTGCACGCCGTGCGCAGCTACCCCGACAAGCCGGCCTTTACCAGCCTCGGCTATACCCTGAGCTTCGGCGAACTGGGCCGTCTCTCGGCAGAGTTTGCCGCCTACTTGCAGCGGCATACCAATCTGGTGCGGGGCGATCGCATCGCGATCCAGCTGCCCAACCTGATCCAGTACCCGGTGGTGCTGTTCGGCGCGCTGCGGGCCGGGCTGGTAGTGGTCAACACCAACCCCCTGTACACCGCGCGGGAAATAGAGCACCAGTTCCAGGACTCGGGGGTCAAGGCGCTGGTGGTGCTGGCCAATGTCGCGCACACCGCGGCCGAGGTGTTGCAGAACACCGACATCCAGCAGGTGATCGTCACCGAACTGGCGGATCTCCACCCCGCGCCCAGGCGCTGGCTTATCAATGGCGCGGCGCGCTATATCAAGCGCATGGTGCCGGCCTTTCGTTTCAGCAAGCAGGTGAGCCTGCGCAAGGCGCTGGCGCTGGGGCGCGGCGCGTCGCACCGGGAGTACCAGCCGGCGCCCGATGAGCTGGCAGTGTTGCAGTACACCGGCGGCACCACGGGGGTGGCCAAGGGCGCGGAGCTGAGCCACGCCAACCTGGTGGCCAATACTCTGCAGTGTTCGCTGATGTTCAATACCTACGGCTTCGGCGAGTGCACGGAGCTGATGGTGGTGCCGCTGCCGCTCTACCACATCTACAGCTTTACCCTGGCCATGATTCTGCTGCACAGCGGCAACCACATGGTGCTGATCCCCAACCCGCGGGACACCGACAGTCTGGTCAAAGAGATGGGGCGCTGGCCCATGACGGCCTTCAGCGGCCTGAACACCCTGTTTGTGGCGCTGTGCAAGCACCCGAAGTTTGCCCAGGTGGATTTCTCGCGGGTCAGGATGACGGTGTCCGGCGGCATGGCACTGACGGCGGGCGCGGCCAATGAATGGCGGCGCATCACCGGCACCGAGATTTATGAGGGCTACGGCCTGACCGAGACATCGCCGGTGGTGACGGTCAACCCCGGCGGTGGCAACCGCCAGGGCTCCATCGGCATCCCGCTGCCCGCCACCTGGGTCAAGGTGATCGACGAGGCGGGGCAGGCGCTGCCCACCGGGGAGCCCGGCGAGTTGTGTGTGCGCGGGCCCCAGGTGATGAAACGCTATTGGCGGCGGCCCGAGGAAACCGCCAAGGTGCTGGACGCCGAGGGCTGGCTGCGCACCGGCGATATGGCGGTGATCGGTGAGGACGGCTATGTCAGGATCGTCGATCGCAAGAAGGACATGATTGTGGTGTCGGGCTTCAATGTGTACCCCAACGAGGTCGAGGACGTGCTGAGTCAGCACCCCGATGTGGTGGAGGCCGCCGTCGTGGGGGTGCCGGACCCGGTAGCGGGTGAGCGCATCAAGGCCTTTGTGGTGCCGGCCCGGGACGGCGTCGACCCCGAAGCGCTGCGGGCTCACTGCCACGCGGAGCTGGCGGGCTACAAGGTGCCGAAGCTGATCGAGTTCCGCGCCGACCTGCCCAAGTCCAATGTCGGCAAGGTCCTGCGCCGGGAGTTGCGCGACGGCACGGCCTGAATGCGGCCGGCGGGCATTCGGGCGCCGGGTATCCGTATAATGGCGGGCTTCGCTCTTTGACTACGGGCTCGATCGGCGCCCCGGAATCCATGAACGCGCGTCTTCCCACTGAGTTTCGCGACTGGCAGCAGCAGGTGCTGTGTCGCGACCGCCATCGCCTGGCCCAGGCACTCAAGCGCGCGGGCGGGGATAGCGCTGCCCGCGACGCCGTGCTGCAGGCGATCGCCGCCAGCCGTGACCAGGTGACGCAGCGCGCGCAATCGATACCCGCCATCCGTTACCCCGAGCAGCTGCCGGTGGCCCAGCGCATCACGGATATCGGCGCCGCGGTGGCCGCCCACCCGGTGGTGATCGTGGCGGGTGAAACCGGCTCCGGCAAAACCACCCAGCTGCCCAAACTGTGCCTGGCACTGGGCCGCGGCAGCCGCGGCCTGATCGGCCATACCCAGCCGCGCCGCATCGCCGCCAGCAGTGTCGCCAACCGGCTCGCCGAGGAACTGGGGACTTCGCTGGGCAGTCTGGTGGGCTACCAGGTGCGCTTCCAGGACCGCACCAGCGAGCAGAGCCTGATCAAGGTCATGACCGACGGCATCCTGCTGGCGGAAATCCAGCGCGATCGCTACCTGACCCGCTACGACACTCTGATTATCGACGAGGCCCACGAGCGCAGCCTCAATATCGATTTTCTGCTGGGCTACCTCAAGCGCCTGCTGCCCCGGCGCCCCGACCTGAAAGTGATCATCACCTCGGCCACCATCGACGTGGAGCGCTTCTCGGCCTTCTTCGACGGCGCGCCGGTGGTCGAGGTGTCGGGCCGCTCCTACCCGGTGGAGGTGTGCTACCGGCCGCTGGAAGAGCTGCTGGAGGAGCGCGATCTGGCCCAGGGCGTGGCCCAGGTGCTGGAGGAAATCGCTGCCGAGCGACCGCGCGGTGACGTGCTGGTGTTTCTGCCGGGGGAGCGCGATATTCGCGAAACCGCCCAGCTGCTGCGCCGCCGCGAACTGGCCCATTGCCAGGTGCTGCCGCTGTACGGCCGGCTGAGTCACGCCGAACAGCAGCGCGTATTCCAGGCGCCCGGCAGCGGCTGGCGGGTGGTGCTGGCCACCAACGTGGCCGAGACCTCCCTCACCGTGCCCGGGATCCGCTATGTGATTGACACCGGCCTGGCGCGCATAAGCCGCTACAGCGTGCGCAGCAAGTTGCAGCGCCTGCCCATCGAGCCGGTTTCCCGGGCCAGTGCCGACCAGCGCAAGGGCCGCTGCGGGCGCGTCGCCGAGGGCACCTGCTTCCGGCTGTACAGCGAAGCGGATTTTCTGGCCCGGCCCGAGTTCACCGACCCGGAAATCCTGCGCACCAACCTCGCCGCGGTGATTCTGCAGATGACGGCCCTGGGCCTGGGCGACGTCGCAGCGTTTCCGTTTATCGAGCCCCCCGAGCAGCGCCAGATCAACGACGGCTATCTGCTGCTGCAGGAGCTCGGCGCCATTGAAGGCGGGCAGCTCAGCGCCACCGGGCGCCAGCTCGCGCAGCTGCCGGTGGACCCGCAGCTGGGCCGCATGCTGGTGGAAGCCAGCGCCGGGGGCTGTCTGCGGGAGGCCCTGGTGGTGGTCAGCGCGCTCAGTGTCCAGGACCCCCGCGAGCGCCCGGCCGACAAAAAGCAGGCCGCCGATGAACAGCACCGCCGCTTCCAGGACCCGGATTCGGATTTCGTGGCCTGGCTCAAGCTGTGGGATTACTACGAGACCCAGCGCCAGGAGCTCTCGTCCAGCCAGCTTAAAAAACTGTGCCAGCGCGAGTTCCTGGCCTGGATGCGGATGCGCGAATGGCGCGATATCCACCACCAGCTGCGGCTGGCCTGCAAGGCCCTGGGCTGGCGGGAAAACCAGCAGCCGGCGGACTACGCCGCGTTACACCGCGCGCTGCTGGCGGGCCTGCTGAGCCATATCGGCATGCAGGACGAGCGCAGCGAATACCTGGGCACACGCAACCGCCGCTTTCGCCTGTTCCCCGGCTCAGGGCTGGCAAAAAAGCCCCCCAGGTGGGTGCTGGCCGCCGAGATTGTCGAGACCAGCCAGGTGTTCGCCCGCTGCGTTGCGAAAATCGAACCCGAGTGGGTGCTGGGCATCAACGACGCGCTGCTCAAGCGCAGCCACAGCGAACCGGGCTGGCAGCAGCGCAGCGGCCGGGTCACAGCGCTGGAATCCGTGACCCTGTACGGCCTGCTGATCAGCGATAAACAGCGCGTGAATTTCGGGCCCATCGACCCCGTGCAGGCGCGGGAGATATTTATCCGCGAGGCGCTGGTGGCGGGGCGCTACCGCAGCAAGGCCGGGTTCTTCCTTCACAACCAGGCCCTGATCCGCGATATCGAGGCCCTGGAGGAAAAGACCCGGCGCCGCGACCTGCTGGCCGACGAACAGGTGCTGTTCGATTTCTACGCCGAGCGCATACCGGCGGAGATCTGCACCACCCGGCAGTTCGAGCGCTGGCTCAAGACCGTGGAGCGCGAGCAGCCCCGCTTGCTGTACATGCCCCGCGAGCACCTGCTGCAGCGCAGCGACGGCCTGCCGGAACAGGCGCAGTTTCCCGACCAGTGGTCCTGGCAGGACCTGGTATTCCGCCTGAGCTACCGCTTCGAGCCCGGCAATGACGCCGACGGTGTCAGCCTGGAGGTGCCCCTGGCCCTGCTCAACCGGGTGCCCGATCACCGCGGTGAATGGCTGGTGCCGGGCCTGCTGCGCGACAAGTGCATCGCCCTGCTCAAGGCCCTGCCCAAGCAGTACCGCAAGCAACTGGTGCCGGTGCCGGAGGCCGCCGACCGCGCCCTGGCGCAGATGGCGGTGGGGGACACCCCGCTGATTGACAGTCTGGGCCAGGCCCTGGCGCGCACCGCGCGGCTGACCATCCCCGCCGAGGCCTGGGACGACACGACCCTGGATGCGTTCTACCGCATGAACTACCGGGTGCTGGACGACCGCGGCCAGCTGCTGCGCCAGTCCCGGGATCTGGCCCTGCTCAAAAGCGAGCTGCGGGGCGCGATGCGCGAGACCCTGCAGGATAAAAGCGACGCCCGCTTCCAGCGCGCCGATCTCACCCGCTGGGACTTCGGCGCGCTGCCGGCCAGCACCCGCTTCGAGCAGGCGGGGGTGGTCGCCACCGCCTACCCGGCACTGGTGGACCGCGGTGACAGCGTCGCCATCGAATTGCTGGACTCGGCCGCCACCGCCGACGCTGCTAGCGAGCAGGGCCTGATCCGCCTGCTGCAACTGCAGTGCGCCGAGCCGGTGAAATACCTGCGCCGGGAGCTGCTGCGCGGCAACAGCCTCAACCTGCAACTGGCGGGGGTGCAGCAGAAGCGCGAGGACTGGCTCGAAGACCTGCTGTACGCCAGCTTCCGCCAGGTGTTCGTGGAGGGGCGCGAGCTGCCCCGCGACCAGCCGGCCTTCGAGGCGCTATTGGCCGCCGGGCGCGGCGAAATCGTGGCCACGGCCCAGGCTTGGGCCGGGCTTTTGCAGCAGATCGCCACCGAGTACAGCCGCTGCCGCAAGGCGATGAGCGCCGGCAATCAACTGGCCTGGCTGCATGCGCTGGAGGATATCCGCGCCCAGCTCGACATGCTGTTTGCGCCGGGCTTTGTGCGCACGGTGGGCTGGACCCAGCTCAGTCACTACCCGCGCTACCTGCAGGCCATCGTCCAGCGCCTGGAGAAGTTGCGCGGTCAGCACAGCCGCGACCGCCAGCTCACCACCGAGCTGCGGAATTTCCAGCAGCGTCTCGAACAGACCCTGGCGCGCGCGCCCAGCGCACCGCGCGATGACCCGGCACTGGCGCAGTACCGCTGGATGCTGGAGGAGTACCGGGTGTCGCTGTTTGCCCAGGGTCTGGGCACCGCAGGGCCGGTGTCCGCCAAGCGCTTGCAGCAACAGTGGCAGGCGGTTCAGGCCGAGTCGTCACCGCGCAAGGCGGGCAACCGGTCATGAGCGACGCGCCGGGGCTGAGCGTGGATGCGCTGTCGGTGCTGGTGGACGGACAGCAGCTGCACGTCACCCATCTGCGGGCGCAGCGCGGGCCCTTGCTGGCGCCGCTACTGATGCTGCCGGGCTATCTGTCGGACGCCCGTGTGTTCGGCGACGAGACCCGGGGCCTGGCCCAGTACCTCGCCCGCTGTGGCTACGATGTGTATGTGCCGGACCCCCACGGCCACGGCCGCAGCTGGCCCCACACCGGCCGCGCCAGCTGCCATGATTTCCACGCGCTGATCAACCAGGACCTGCCGGCGCTGGCGGCGCGCATCGCCACCCTGCGTCCCGGTGCTCCCCAGGTGTGGATCAGCCACGGCTGGGGGGCGGTGTGGATGGCGGCCTGTTATGCGCGGCACCACGCCGACCTGCCGGCCATCGCCGGCTTTGTGCACTTGGCCCCCCAGCGCCGGGTGCTGGCGCGCTCCTGGCGCCAGCGTTGGTACTACCACGGCCTGTTGCGCGGTCTGGCCCGGTTTGGTGCGGCGCTGCTGGGCTACCTGCCCGCCAGCCGCTGGGGCATGGGCGTCGCCGACGCGAGCTGGGGCGCACTGCGGGATTATCTGGCCTGGTCGGCGGCGCCGGCCTGGTGCGACCGGCGCGACGGCTTTGATTACCGCGCTGCGGCGCTGGCCTGTGACTGGCCCCCCAGCCTGAATCTCTCCGCGCCGGGTTTCGGCCTGATCGGTCACCCGGATGAGGTGCGCCTGTTTCTCGCCGACCTTCCCGCCCACGATTGCCAGCTCTTGTTGTCTGCGGTGGACGGGCAGGGCGTGTGTGATGACGGTCAGTTTCCGCGGGTCCTGGGTTGGCTGGGGAGGCGCTATGCAGTGCCTGTCGGTTGACAGCCTGTTCAGATATTCCGTCAGGACGTCCGGGCGTTGCAGGATTGCGCTTTTAAGCGCACGATGGCCGCGCAGGTGAGCGCGATGCGCCGGTCTGGCGCGACGTGAGTTCCGTATTACCTTCCCCCCCCAAACGTGATGGAGTCAATCATGACGATAATGAGAAAAACGCCCGCAGTAGCTGCTTTTGGCGCACTCTTTCTGGCAGCGGCAGTGACACCTGCAGTATCGGCCGAAACCAACCCGTTTGCCTCCAGCCCCCTCCAGTCGGGCTACGACCTCGCCAATTATGACAAGCATGTAGAGGGTAAATGTGGCCAAGGCAAGGCCGCCAAGGAAGGCAAATGCGGCGAAGGCAAGGCTGCCAAAGAAGGCAAGTGCGGCGAAGGCAAGGCTGCCAAAGAAGGCAAGTGCGGTGAAGGCAAGGCCGTGAAGGAAGGCAAGTGCGGCACAGGCAAGGCCGCAAAGTAAGGCAAATGCGGCGCCTGACAACGCCAGGTATGCCTTTGCGCGGCGCGGGTCTGGGCCTGCGCCGCAGCCTGATGAGCGAACTGCTCGCCTTGCCTGGCGAGCACATAGATTTTATGGAAGTGGCCCCCGAGAACTGGATAGGAGTCGGCGGTCGATTCGGTCGTGGCTTCAGTCAACTCGCGGAGCGCTACCCTGTCGTACTGCACGGTCTGTCCCTGAATATCGGGGGCTACGCGCCGCTTGACTGCGGACTGATCAATGCGGTGGATGCTTTTATCCGGCGCTACGAATGTCCACTGTACTCTGAGCATCTCACCAGCTGCGCTGACGACGGCCATCTTTACGATCTGATGCCGATTCCCTTTACGCAGGAAGCAATTGCTCATGTTGCGGCGCGCGTGCGCGAGGTTCAGGATCGCCTGGGGCGGCGTATTGCGCTGGAGAACGCGTCATACTATGCGGCACCGGGCGCCGACATGAGCGAGCTGGCGTTTATCTGCGCGGTCGTCGAAGAGGCAGACTGCGACCTGTTGCTGGACGTCAACAATATCTACGTCAACAGCGTGAATCACGGCTACGATCCGCAGGCGTTTTTGCGCGGCCTGCCGCTGGAGCGGGTGCGCTACATCCATGTTGCCGGTCACTTCGTCGAAGCCGAGGACCTGCGGGTGGATACCCACGGCGCTGCGGTGAGTGATCCGGTATGGGCGTTGCTGGCCGATGCCTATGCCCTCTGCGGTGCTCTGCCGACGCTGTTGGAGCGCGACTTCAATTTTCCGCCCATGGCCGAGCTGCTGGCGGAGCTGGCGCATATCCGCGCACTTCAGTCCGCTGGTGAAGTACCGGCGAGGGCGGCGCGGTGAGTGGCTATCGGGACGTGCAGCGTGCGCTGGCGGCGCATATTCGCGACCCTGGGCGGCACCCGGGGCCTCAGGGTGTCGAGGCGCGCCGTCTGCGCATCTACAGCGATCTTTTCTATAACAACATCGAAGATTTTCTGGCTGGCACCTTCCCGGTGTTGCGCGCAGTGCTGGAGGATGCCGTGTGGCTTGCTCTGGTGCGGGCCTTTATCCGCGATCACCGTTGTACCAGTCCCTATTTCCTGAAAATCAGCGAGGAATTTATCGAATGGTTACGGGGCGCTGACAGCGAGCTTCCGTTGCCGCCCTACATTCACGAGCTGGTGCACTACGAGTGGGTGGAGCTTACACTGGATGTAGACCCCGCAAATCCGGCGGCAGTTGATGCCGTCGATGGTGATTGGCTGACGGGGATACCTGTGCTATCGCCACTGGCCTGGCCCCTGGTTTATCAATACCCGGTACACCGCATCGGGCCGGGGTTTTCGCCTCAGCAAGCACCGCGGGAGCCGACGTGGCTGTTGGTCTACCGCAACGGCCGCGATCAGGTCGGATTTATCGAGATAAACCAGGCCAGTGCGCGGCTGATCAGCGTATTGCAAACCCGGTCTCTGACCGGTGCCGACCTCGTGCTGCAACTGGCAGCAGAGCTGGGGCAACCGCAGGATATGCTGCAGACGCACCTGCTGGCGCTGCTGGACCAGTGGCGGGCACTGGAAGTGGTGCTCGGTGTGCGCCCTGTGGCTTAAGTTTTACTGCGCATCGGGTATAGTTCGCACTTTGTTCAGACGAGCTGCAGTGGTTATGTCGCGTTTGTTACCCACTTTGTTGTGCAGCGTTCTGCTGTCTACGGCCCCGGCCGGCCTGGCCGACGAGCGGGATGTGCACAACCCCGATCCGTGGGAAGGTCTCAACCGCAAGGTTTACATATTCAACGATTACATCGATCGCAATCTGCTGGTGCCCACGGCGCGCGCCTACCAGTGGATCACGCCTGATCCCGTGCAGAGGGGTGTGCGCAACGTGATCGACAACCTGCTGGAGGTCACTACTGTGGCCAACGGTCTGTTGCAGGGCAAGTTCTCACAGGCGACCTCGGACACGGGACGATTCCTGGTCAACAGCACGGTCGGTGTACTGGGTGTCTTTGATGTCGCGAGCCGCATCGGGCTGGAACGGCACGATGAGGATCTGGGTCAGACCCTGGGTTACTGGGGTGTGCCCAGCGGCCCCTTTGTGGTAGTGCCGTTTTTCGGGCCGTTCACGGTGCGCGATGGGCTGGCTTTCGTGGTGGACACCAGCACCACCGATTACCTGGCAAACCTGGACGACGTGCGCACGCGCAACAGCGTGACCGTATTGCGGTTTGTCAGTCTGCGCGCGGATTTGCTCAAGAGTGAAGACCTGATCAGCGGCGATCGCTATTCGTTTATTCGCGATGCCTACCTGCAGCGCCGCGAATACCTGGTGCGGGACGGCAAGGTGGAGGACACCTTCGGCGACGAGGACTACGAGGAAGACTGGGACGAGTGGTGATGTGCTGCTGCCGGATGCTGGGCACCCGGCCCGGGGGAGGCGATCGAGTTCAGTCGTGGATGGCCTTGATGGCAAAACCGATGGTGTAGCCGCCGTCGTCACGGGGCTCAACCCGGGCCACTTCCGCGGTGGCGATAAAGGCCTGCTGGGCACCGGTCTGCGGTTCAATATGGACACCGACCTCCGCGCCCATGGGCAGCGGCTGGCGGGCGTGGACCAGCAGGCCCGAGCCACTCAGATCCTGGCACAGTGCCTCGAGGTCGTGTTCGCCGTGGCGTATGGTCACCGGCGTATTGATGCGCATGCGGATAAAGTTGCGCTTTTCACTGTAGTTGCGGTCTGAGTTGCGGTCTGAGTTGCGGTCTGCTGATATCGCCATGGTCGCCCCTTTTTCTGAGCTTGTTATCGCTGCCGGCAAGGATAGACCTTTGCCCGGGTGCTGGCCAGCATGGCGGCCGGTTTGGCCTTGCAAGGCGCGGTGCAAGGCGCTAACTTTCACCCCCCAATACGGCCCAGCCCAGCCATTCCTCCAGCCTGGACAAACAATGGACGACCCGGTCGCTTCACTGCTGGTTATCGATGACGAAGCGTTCGTCCGGGACAGCCTGACGGCCTACCTGGAGGACTCCGGTTATCGCGTTTACGGCGCGCCCGACGGTGAGCAGGGGCTGGCCCTGTTCCATAAACACCGTCCCGACCTCGTGCTGCTGGACCTCAAGATGCCCAATATGGACGGCATCAGCGTGCTCAAGGCGATGGGCGAGGGCGAGCATGAGACCCCAGTGATCGTGATCTCCGGGGCCGGCGTGATGGCCGACGTGGTGGAGGCGCTGCGTTACGGGGCCAGCGACTACCTGTTCAAACCCATTGCGGATATGGCGGTGCTGGATCACTCCATCGCGCGCTGTCTGGCGCAGGGCAGGCTGCTGCAGGAGAACCGTCGCTACCGGCGCCGGCTGGAGGAAGCCAACCGCGAGCTGAAGGAAAACCTGCTGCTGCTGCAGAAAGACCACCAGGCCGGCCGCCATGTACAGCTGCTGATGCTGCCGCCCACGCCCAAGCAGTTTGCCGGGTTTGAGTTCAGCCATCTCATTATTCCGTCGCTGTACCTGAGTGGAGACTTCGTCGATTACTTCCCGGTGGGGCGCGAGCACGTGGTGTTTTTTATCGCCGACGTGTCGGGCCACGGCGCGTCGTCGGCCTTTGTCACCGTGCTGCTGAAAAACCTGTTTGCGCGCAAACGCAGCGATTACCTGCACCGCGACGACGGCGCGATCCTGTCTCCGGCCGCAATGCTGGAACACGCCAACAACGAGCTGCTGGCAACGGGCATCGGCAAGCACGCAACCCTGTGCGTAGGCAGCCTGGTGCCGACCACCGGCGAACTCTGTTTCAGCGTCGCAGGCCATGTCCCGGCGCCGATACTGGTGGACGCCGATGGCTGCCGCTATCTGGAAGAGCGCTGCCCACCGGTGGGTTTGCTGGCGGATGCGCAGTTCAGCGAGCAGCAGATGGTTTTGCAGCCCGGCAGCACGCTGACGCTGTTTTCCGACGGCGTTCTGGATATCATCCCCGCCGCGGGTCTGATCGCCCAGGAAAAGGCCTTGCTGGAGGCGATGCGGCCCGGCTGGCGTACCATGGATGACATCGACCGAACCTTGGGATTACACGCCACGCAGGAGGCGCCGGATGATATCGCGGCGCTGTTGATTACCCGGGAGTTGAGTTAATGGACGACGGCAGGATTCTGGTGGGCAGCCACCAGGGAGCTTACGTCATCAAGCTGACCGGCGACGTGCGCCTGAGTTATTGCACAACCCTCGATGAGTACGTGGAGCGCATGTTTGCGGACAAGGACTTTGTCGGCGTGCTGGTGGATCTCAGCGAAGCGAGCAACGTCGACAGCACCACCCTCGGCCAGCTGGCCAAGCTGGCGATCCAGGCCCGCGATAAATTTGATCTCAAGCCGGTACTGCTGAGCGCCAGCCCGGACATTACGCGCATCGTGACGTCGATGGCGTTTGACCGGATCTTCGAGATCCGCGACGAGTGTTTTTGCGACGACCGTCCGCTGGGCAGCCTGCCGGCGATAGCGGGCAGCGAAGCCGATGTGCGCGCCAAGGTGATGGAGGCCCACAAGGTGCTGATGTCGCTGAGCGCGCACAATGCCGCCAGTTTTCGCGCGCTGGTCAACTCGCTGGAGGCGGGCGACAACTGAAAGGTTTGCCGACACCGCAACCGCGCAGGCTCAGCGCTCTGTGAGAACTGCCAGCTTGGCGCGTATGAATTCCGAGTGCGGCACGTACAGCAGCTCTGCCAGCTTGCGGATCAGATGGTCTTCGTACTTGTCGATATCGCCGTCGGCCGCGGCCACCTTCCACAGGTTCAATATCAGCGCGAATTTTTCCCGTTCGCTGCAGTGGTCGTTGATCAGGCGCGTGAACTGGTACAGGGAAGTGGCATCGCGCTGTTCCGCCTTGGCCATATCCAGCAGGCCCTCCACGTCGTCATCAGCCAGCGCGAACTGTTCGCGCAGCACTCCGGTGATAGCGTCCAGTTCCTGATCGGCTTCCTTGAAGTCCGCGCTGGCGACCTCCAGCAGCAAGGCTGCCGTCGTCAGCCGCAGGCGCCGCTCGGGGTCCACCGCCGTTGCCGCCGGTGACAGGGTTTCATCGAAGAAGCGTTTGATGCGTGCCAGCATGTCACGCCGCCTGCCAGTCGGTGAGCAGCGCCTCGAGTTTGCGTTGGTCGGCGGCAAAATTGCGGATGCCTTCGGCGAGTTTTTCCGTGGCCATGGCGTCCTCGTTCATGGCCCAGCGGAACGCGGCTTCGTCGTCGCGCACCCGCGCCATAGGCGAATGATCGGCATCGGCACGTAGTTTGCGGGGCAGGGCACCGGTGTCCGCTTCCAGCTCAGCCAGCAGCTGCGGGCTGATGGTCAGACGGTCGCAGCCGGCCAGGGCTTCGATCTGGCCGATATTGCGAAAGCTCGCGCCCATCACAATGGTGTTGAAGCCGTGCTGTTTGTAGTACTGATAAATGCGGCTGACGGACAGCACGCCGGGGTCGTTGTCAGCGCTGTAAGTCTGGCCGGTGCTGGCCTTGTACCAGTCGAGTATGCGGCCCACGAACGGTGAAATCAGCGTGACGCCGGCCTCGGCACAGGCTGCGGCCTGGGCAAAGCCGAACAGCAGGGTCAGGTTGCACTGGATGCCTTCCTTTTCCAGCACTGCGGCCGCGCGTATGCCCTCCCAGGTCGACGCAATCTTGATCAGCACCCGTGACGGGTCAATGCCGGCGCGGTCGTAAAGCGCGATCAGACTGCGCGCTTTTTCTATGGTCGCGCGCGTATCGAAGGAGAGTCGCGCATCGACTTCGGTGGACACGCGCCCCGGGATGAGCTTGAGGATTTCAGCGCCGATATTCACCGCCAGCTGGTCGATGCAGGCGGACAGTACGTCATCGCTGCTGCCGCTCTGTCGCCGCGCCCAGCCCACGCAGTCGGCCACCAGCGGCTGATAGCGCGGTAGCTGCGCGGCTTTCAACAGCAGGGAGGGGTTGGTGGTGGCGTCCAGCGGCTTGTAGGTCGCGATGGCGTCGATATCGCCGGTGTCCGCCACCA
>JAVEVZ010000011.1:0-24351 GCA_034004805.1 Spongiibacteraceae bacterium
AGCGCCACTGCTGCGATCCCCAGCCACGCCAGCCATACCGAGCCAATACCCAGTATCGCGACCAGCGCGGCCTGGGCACGTCCCCGCATGATGAACTCCGCAAGGGCGCGCATCAGCAGCTACCGGCCCCCCTCAATCGTGGGAATCGGAGTACGGCAGCAGGGCCAGAAACCGGGCGCGCTTGATAGCGGTACCCAGCTGGCGCTGGTAGCGCGCCTTGGTGCCCGTGATCCGGCTGGGAACGATCTTGCCGGTCTCGGAGATATAGGCCTTCAGGGTTTCCAGATCCTTGTAATCGATCTGGCTTACGCCTTCAGCGGTAAAACGGCAAAACTTGCGACGACGAAAGAAACGTGCCATGTGAATTCTCCTCTGCGCTCAGCCCAGTCAGTCCCGTGTATCGTCATCAGACGATTCGTCGGAATCGCTGTCGTTGTCGTCGGAGCTGTCGTCATCGGACGACGAGGCATCGCGGCGGTCGCGGCGGTCGCGGCGGTCGCGGCCTTCTTTCTCCGCCTTCATGATCGGCGACTCTTCGGTGACCGGCTCGTCGGTGCGGATAACCAGATTGCGCAGCACCGCGTCGTTGTAGCGGAAGTTGGTGGTCAACTCGTCCACGGCAGCGGCACTGGCCTCGATGTTCATGAGGATGTAGTGGGCTTTGTGAATTTTGTCGATGGGGTAGGCGAGCTGGCGGCGGCCCCAGTCTTCCAGACGGTGGACTTTGCCGCCGTCCTTTTCGATGGCCTGGGTATAGCGCTCGACCATACCCGGCACCTGCTCGCTCTGGTCCGGATGGACCATGAACACGATCTCGTAGTGACGCATTGTGGCTCCCTTCGGGTGTCAGCCGCCCACGAAATTGCGGTGCGGCAAGGAGTAGGGCCCGGCCAAGGCCGAGCCCAAAAATCAAGACGCGGGAGTTTATAGGACGCCCGCCCGCCGCGCAAGCACAGACGCAGCCTGGCCTGGCGCAGGGCCGGCGCCCGGCGCTACACCGCCAAGCGCTGGCGCAGGGCCTCGAACAGGCATATGCCGGTCGCCACCGACACATTCAGGCTGCTGACCGCGCCGGCCATGGGCAGATGCACCAGGTAGTCGCAGTGCTCCCGGGTCAGGCGCCGCAAACCACTGCCCTCCGCCCCCATAACCAGCGCAACCGGGCCACGCAGGTCCTGGGCGTAGAGCGAGCGCTCGGCCTCGCCGGCGGCGCCCACCAGCCAGATACCGCGCTCCTTGAGCTCGCGCAGGCTGCGCGCCAGGTTGGTCACCGCCACAAAAGGCACCGTCTCCGCCGCGCCGCAGGCCACCTTGCGCGCCGTGGCATTGAGGCTCGCGGCCTTGTCCCGGGGTGCCAGCACCAGGCACACCCCGGCTGCATCGGCGGTGCGCAGGCAGGCCCCCAGATTGTGGGGGTCGGTGACCTGGTCCAGCACCAGCACCAGGGGCGTCGGCCCGGCGGCATCCAGCACATCGCTGATATCGCCCTCGCCGTAGCGGGGCAGGGACGCCGCGGCGAGTTCTGCGATCACGCCCTGGTGGCGGCCAGGCACGCGCCTGTCCAACTCCCGCCGGGGCAGTTCCTCGACCGCAATCCCCGCCGCCTCGGCCTGTGCGCGCAGGCCGGCAAGGCGCTTGTCGCCCTGCCCTGCCTGTATCAGCAGGCGCGCGACGGTCTGCGGCTCGCGCGCCAGCAGCGCCGTGACCGCGTGTACACCGTAGACCTGCTCGGTCAACGCCGCCGTCCCCGCGCGCTGCGCCGGCGAGGCCTGGCGCTTTTCTCGCCCTGCTCGGCGCCGGTCTTGTCACTGACGACACCCTGCTCCGCTTTGCTGCTTTTAGCGTCACCGCCTTTGCCGCCGGCGCCACGCCTGCCGCCGCGGGACGAGCTTTTGTCTGCGGCCTTGCCGGTGGACGCGGGAAGCACCGCCTCCAGGTCGATCTTGCGCTCGTCCAGACTGACCCGGACCACCCGAACCCTGATGGCATCCCCCAGGCGATAGACCTTCCGGGTGCGCTCGCCCACCAGCCGGTGATGGGCCGCATCGAACTGGAAGTAGTCCTGGCCGAGGCTGCTGACATGCACCAGCCCCTCGACATAGATGTCCTTGAGCTCGACAAACAGGCCAAAGCTGGTGACTGCCGTGATCACGCCACTGAACTCGTCCCCCACCCGGTCCTGCAGATACTCGCACTTGAGCCAGGCCATCACATCGCGGGTGGCCTCGTCGGCACGCCGCTCACACTGGGAACAGTGTTCGCCCAGGGCCTGCATGGCCTCCAGCGTGTAGGGATAGCTCTGCGCCGGCTTTATGCGCCTGGCACCGCGCACCTGGCGCACGCCCTTGGTGCCGGTAAACAGCCCCATAAAGCCTTTGCTGGTCAGCAGCAGGCTGCGGATGGCCCGGTGCACCAGCAGGTCCGGGTAGCGCCGTATCGGCGACGTGAAGTGCGCGTAGGCAGGGTAGTTCAAACCGAAATGGCCGCGGTTATCGGGCTGATACACGGCCTGGCTCAGGGAGCGCAGCATCACGGTCTGGATCACATGGGCGTCGGGGCGCCCGGCGGTGGCCTCCAGTACCGCCTGGTAGTCCGCCGGCGACGGCTTGTCGCCGCCGCGCAGATCGATACCGATACCGGCCAGAAACTTGCGCAGGCTCTCCAGCTTCTGCTCGCGGGGGCCGTCGTGGACCCGGTACAGGGCCGGAAGCCTGGATTTCTCCAGCAGGCGCGCGGTGGCGACGTTGGCCACCAGCATGCACTCCTCAATCAGCTTGTGGGCGTCGTTGCGCTCCACCGGCACGATGGAGTCGATCTTGCGGTTCGGGCCAAACACCACGCGGGTTTCCACCGTCTCGAAATCAATCGCGCCGCGCGCTTCGCGGGCCTTGCGCAGGGCCTTGTACAGGCGGTGCAGGTCTTCAAGGTGCGGCACCAGCGCCTGATGGCGGCTGCGCCATTTGTCGTGGCTCTCGACCGCGGGGTCCAGGATGGCGGCGACGGTGGTATAGGTCAGCCGCGCCTTGGAATGCATCACCCCTTCGTAGAATTCATAGCCGCTGAGTTTGCCGGAGGCGGCGATGGTCATCTCACAGACCATGCACAGCCGGTCGACCTCGGGCTTCAGTGAGCACAGCCCGTTGGACAGCACCTCGGGCAGCATGGGCACTACCCGGCCCGGGAAGTACACTGAGGTCGCGCGCTCATGCGCCTCGTCGTCCAGCGCGCTGCCGGGCTGCACATAGTGCGAGACATCCGCAATCGCCACCCACAGGCGCCAGCCGCCACCCTTCTTGGGCTCGCAGTACACGGCATCGTCGAAATCCTTGGCGTCCTCGCCGTCGATGGTCACCAGCGGCAGATGGCGCAGATCCACCCGGCCCTCGCAGTCAGCCGCGGTAACAGCCTTGTCCAGCGCCTTGGACTCCTCCAGCACTGCTTCCGGCCAGACGTTGGGGATCTGGTAGGTGTGTATCGCCAGGTCGGTTTCCAGACCCGGCGCCATGTGGTCGCCCAGCACCTCCAGCACGCGGCCGCGGGGCGCGTTGCGCCATTCGGGCTGGCGGGTGATCTCCACCAGCACGTACTGCTCGGATTGCGCGCCGCCGCTCTGGCCGGCGGGAATCAGTACCTCGTGACTGATGCGCGGACTGTCGGGCACGACCCGCCCCACCCCGTCCTCGGCGTAGTAGCGCCCCACCAGCTGCTGGGTGTTGTGCACCAGCACCTGCGCGATGCGCCCCTCGGGCCGGCCACGGCGATCCTCGCCGGTGATCCGCACCAGCACCTCGTCGCCGTCGAAGACCGCGCTCATCTGGCGGCCGTCCAGGTAGATATCGTCGCCGTCGCTGCGGATCACAAAGCCGAAGCCGTCGCGGTGGCCCTGCACGCGGCCGCTCACCAGGTTCATCTTGTCCACGACCCCGTAGGCGCCGCGGCGGTTGCTGACAATCTGGCCGTCGCGCTGCATGGCGCGCAGGCGCCGGCGCAGGGCCTCGAGGGACTCCTCGTCGCGGATAGCCAGCAACTCGGCGATCTCGTCGAAGTTCTGTGGACCGGGGGCCGCCTTGAGGGTCTCGGTGATGTGTTCCCGGGAAGCGATGGGACGGTCGTAACGGTCGGCCTCGCGATCGGCAAATGGGTCGCGGCGTTTGGACATTAGGGGTCTCGCAAAATTTATGAATGAATCAGTACCGCGGCATTATACGCAAGGATTGACAAGGCATGTGCCCCTCAGTAAAGTTGCGCGCCTCACCGCACCGGTCTTACCGGTCGTGCCTATGCCCAGGTGGTGAAATTGGTAGACACGCCAGCTTCAGGTGCTGGTCCTCGCAAGGGGGTGGAGGTTCAAGTCCTCTCCTGGGCACCATTACTTTCCGCACTGCACTTTCCATTCGATCTACGCGCCATTCGATCTACGCGCGCAGGAAGCAGTCCCGCCAGGCAGCCCATTAGCTGACCGGCGGGCGCAGCCCCGTGTCCGCCGGCAACAAAGAGCGGCGCCACTGCCATTCTGCGCAGCAGCCACTGCCCGCCGGGCCGCCCAACCCTCGGAATAACGCGCCCTCAGACTGTCAGCCGCGCCCGCCGGCGCCTGACCCGGGCCCTGTTCCAGCACCGCAAGGCCGCGACAAGCCCACCCCGGGGCGTCGGGGCGTCGCCGGCGCCGTCGTTGATGGCCTGCTTGCGCTCAATCAGTATTTGGCGCAGCAGCGCGTTCCGGCGCTCGGTATAAGAGTCATCGCCCACAGTCAGGGGCTCGCGCGCCTTTCTAAGACGCACATAGAACTCGAACGCGCCGAAAGATTCGATGCTTTCGATCGCCAGCCCGATCAGGCCCAGCGCCTGGCAGTCCAGCAGCATCAACTCCAGCGACGACGGTGTCATCGCCGAGCAATGGCAGTCGACATAGTCGGCGCCAGTGTTGGCCTGCCAGTCTGCCAGACGAGCCTTCAATGCCGCCGCAAGTCCGGGCCCGCCCCGATGCTCAATGCGCTCGATAGCCTGATCAAAGGGAAAGGTGCCGAGCCTGACGCCATCTGCCTGAATGACACACGCGTCGCTGGAGTGCGAGATAAACAACTGGCGCTGGCTGGGCTTTTCACGGCCCTCGACAAAGGCCTCGATCCAGTCCGCGGTCACTGTCCAGGGACGAAAATAGTCGAAACAGCCGCGCAGGTCCGGCACCGCCATCGACAGAAGTCCACCGGGTTTCAGCAGGGTTTCGCAGCCCTGCAGAAATTTTATCGGGTCGGGCAGATGCTCGAAGTTGTGACTGCTGACGATGTAGTCAAAGCTACCGTGTTCGGCGGCTGGAACGATCCGGGCAATGTCGCAGGCAGAACCGATGTAATCGATCGCTTCGATATTGTCGTAGCTCTCTTCGGCAATCTCCGGATCCTGCCTGGCACGACTCATCTGGGTTTCGAAATCAAAGACATCGAGCGTGCGAACATTGAAGCCCTCCCGCTTCGGGGCCAGCGGACTGAACCACGGGGCGATTTCCAAACCCAGGCTCGCCCTGTCAATGCCTGCGAGGATGTGATCACGTCGATTCATGTTGAAGGCTTCACTTTGGTGTTATTGATTTGTGAGCATCCGAAAGAACAGCTGTCCGACTGTTTTTCAGCGCTGCCTCGGCGTCATCATGGGCCCATGAGCGCGGCATCCTGCGCGCGGCAAAGGTACGCCTTTCAGTTTGCTTTCAGTGCCGGTGAGTATCTGACGCCAGACCGGCGCATGATTTCAAGTCAATTTCCACCGGCAATTTCAGCCGCTGCGGGAGAGCATCCCTGAAAGCGCGCCAGTTCTTCCGCAGGTCCGGCCCTGTTCCCGCCGCGAGGCCCATTGCCCAAACCGGGCAAGCTCTATATAAATGGGACGCCCTTGCCCTTGGCGGCGGTGGCCGTTTTTATTTTCTATAAACCGTTTCATTGAGGGTAGAGTTATGCCAACGCACGCGCAGATCGAGCAGGCAATGCACACGCATTTCGATGCGTGGAATGCGCGGGACCGATCCCGCTGGGAGGCGAATTTCGCCGACGATATCGTCTTCGAGGATCCGGTCGGAGGGCCCACCAAGGTAGGCGCTGAATCGGTGCACCTCAGCTGGGAAAACTCTTTCAAGGACGGACAGACTTGGCACATTGAACCCGTACTGATGCAGATCTGCTCCGATCAGGCCGCGTGTCACGTGCGCAGCACAGGCGTGGTCGGCGGCAAAAAAATCACGGTGGAAGGCATTGAGGTCTATACGATCAACGATGCCGGAAAGATCGCCTATATCCGCACCTGGTTCACCCCACCCGAAGGCATGGTGCTGGACCCCTACTTCATGGAGGCCCACGCGAGCCAGTGACCGTGATATCCGGCACTGGAACAACAACTCATACCATCCTCGACACTGTCGCAGATTCGGGAGCGCCTGAAGCATGAAAGCCGCGCTGTATCGCACTCGATTGGGTCGCCTGGCCATTGAAGAAATCCCCGACCCCGCGCCGGGGCGCGGCGAGGTGCTGATTGAAGTCAACCGCGTGGGGATTTGCGGCAGTGAACTGCACGCCGTCGCTCACGGCGCCGAGCGCATGGATGGCCACCTGATGGGCCATGAAATCTGCGGGCGCATTGTTGCGCTGGGTGCGGGCGTTACCGGCCTTGCGCGGGGCGACAGGGTCGTGCCCCTGCCGTTTATCAGTTGCGGCGCCTGTGAACACTGTCTTGCGGACAGGGCGCGGCACTGCCCGCAGGCGGACTTTATGACGGTGCGCGGCTATTGCCAGTACACCCGGGCATCGGCCGCCGGCTGCGTGCGGCTGCCCGACTCAGTCTCCTACGATGCGGGCACGCTAGTGGAACCGCTTGCCGTGGGTCTGCAGGGCGTGCGCAGGGCGAACGTTGGCGTCGGCGACCGTGTACTCGTTACCGGTGCCGGCCCGATCGGCCTCAGCGCCGCGTTCTGGGCCAATGCGCTGGGCGCCGCGCAGGTGGCGATCGTCGCGCGCTCTTCGCGGCGCAGAGCAATCGCCGCTGCAATGGACCTGCCCGACTTTATCGCCACCGAGGACGTCGACGATGTGGACCGGGCGGTGCGCGACGCGCTGGGCGGTGTGCCCGATGTCGTGCTGGAGGCCGTGGGCATGCCCGGTGCCCTCGACCAGGCGATCAGCCATGTGAAACCCATGGGCCGTGTCGTGTCCCTGGGATTTGGCACCAAGCCCGATATGATCCGCCCGGACATGGCCACCTGGAAGGAGGCGAACCTGTCGTTCTCGCTGTGCTACGGCCTGCGCGACTTTGAGCACGTGGTCAAAGTACTGGCCAGCGGTGAGCGCCGGCCACTGGCCATGGTCACGGCGCGGATCGGCCTCGCAGAACTCCCCGAAACCTTTACCCGGCTGCAGGGCGACAGTGGGGACTGCAAGGTGATCGTCTCGCCCTGGGGCTGACTCAAAACGCTTTTTGCCAGCCCAGGCTGATGGCCCGCCCGCGCCCCGCAAAATAGGTGCTGTTGTTGGTGTAGGTCAGCGTCTGCGAGTAATAAGTGATGTAGTCCTCGTTGAGCAGATTCTCTATGCCCAGCGTAAAGTCGCCCAGCGTTTTCTCGCGATAGGTAATCACTGCGTCAACCAGGCCATAGCCGTCGAAATCGTGCTGCGGCAGGCCGCCATCGAACTTGCGGTCCAGGAGCCGCGCGTACTGCACGCGACCGTGCCAGCTGTCAGCCAGCGGTGCCTCGATATAGACGTTGATGCGATCCGGCGCGATATTGCGGCCATCGAGATCCTTGTCGACGGCGCCGTCACCATCGCTGTCGAAGCGGCCCTCGAGCCTGCTGTAGGCGAGCCCCGCGCGCAGTCCCGACGCAAACTGGTAGTTGACGGACAGCTCCATGCCTTCGATTTCCGTTTTCTGCCGGGTCAGCTGGCCGACACCGCCCACCACCAGAATGCGCGAGCCCAGGTCCGAATCCGACCAGAAATAGCTGGCCGCAATATCCAGGCCGCCGCTGCGGTAGTTGAGGCCGGTCTCGAGGTTGTCCGCCACCACGGGCTGCAGGTCGATCAGCGTATCGATGGACTGCCCGGGCGTGCTGACGCCGCGCAACAGCAGCCCGGCGTCGGGCATCGTGAAGCCCTCGGCGTAGGAGACGAAAAAGGTCAGCGCATCCGTTACATCAAACACAATACCGGCATTGCCCAGCAGTTCTTCAAACGCCGGATTGCCGCCCTCGACAAAGGTGCGGCCGGCGCCGGCGATCGTGGTGAAGCTCGGCACATCCAGCTCGACATTTTCAAAGCGCGCGCCAACTGACAGGCGCAGCCGGTCGCTGACCAGCCGCTGCTCCAGCTGCAGAAACGGCGCCCAGCCCTTGTAGATCATGTTGGGCACCCACAGGCGCCCCGTCCGGGTGAGTTCCTGAAATGTTTCGTCGCGCAGGTAGTCGATGCCGGCCGCAACTTGAAGCCCCTCGACAAAGGTATCGTCGCGCACATAGGTCAGCTTGGTGCCGTATTTCTCAGAGCTCAGAGCCGACTGGTCGAACAGGGCGCCCAGCGGCGCAATAGCCGGATCCTGGACCGCGGGAAATGTGCCGCCGCCGTACTGGGCGTAGAAGTCGTAATAGAAGCCCTGGACTGTCAGCTCCCCGCCCAGTACATCGCCGTGGCTGTAGGCCACGGAAAGATTGAGGGCCTCGTTATAGGTCGGCTCGCCGGGCGCTTCACCGCGCTCCGACGTCGCAGGAATGCCGGCGGCGACATCGCCATCGACCACCCGGTAGTCACCGTCACCCTGGAGTTCAAAATAGTTGCCGGTCACTTCGATGCGCTGGCGCTGATCGATATCCACGCCACCCTTGGCGAAAACATTCCAGCTGCGGCTGTCCATGGTGTCGCCCTGGATAGGATCCACGGCGATGGGGTCGCCATTGCCGTCGTAGTACAGATCCTGGACATCGTAGGCCACGCCCAGCACGAAATCTCTGGCGCCGGTCTTTTTGCCCAGCAGCCCGGCGAGCTTGTAGTGCAGCCCGTGGCTCTCGAAATTATCGGTGGTCAGTCGGGCCGAGATCTGTTTGAGCCAGTCGCCGTCCTGCGGGGCATCGACGGTGACGTAGTTGATCACGCCTCCGGTGGCGCCCACCCCCTGAATGGCATTGGCGCCATAGATGACCTCGACGCGATCGATAAATGCGGGATCTATGGTAAAGCCGCTGCGCTCGCCGTTGCGCAGCGGCGTCGACTGCGGAATGCCGTCCGCCATATAGAGCGGCGTCCTGCCCCGCAGAGTGACACCGTTACTGCTCATTTTCTGGTGCGCCGGCGTCAGGCCGGGCACCACAAAAGAAAGACCGTCCAGCAGGCTGCTGCTGGTTGCCAGCTGTGCATCGAGGGCCTGACGGTCGATGACCCTGACGGTATTGGGTATGGCGCTGATGGGTTTGTTGGTCCTGCTCGCGGAGACAAGCACGTCTTCCACGCGCGTTTCGTGCTCGCCGGCGGAGCCCTGTGCAGCGGCCATCACGCCGCAGGTCAAAAGAATACAGCTAGAAGATTTCGTCAGATTCATGCGCAAGCCTGCCCTCCCAGTGAAGTTTTACCCTTATCGGCCCGGGCGCCGACCCGGGCAGCGGGGAAGACATTAACGCGAATGATAGTCGTTATCAACAACTTTTGTCTGAACCGAGGGCCGGTTGTTAGTACCTGGGACAGACCGGGCATGCTTTGAGCGCTTCGCGCCTTTAATTTTTATGCGGCATTTCGTCGCGCCTGGTGGATATGGCGTGGCGGGAAATGGTCGGCAATGAAATTGAATTCGGCGTCCACACACCGCGAATCCGGCACATACAGACAAAACGCTTGTTATTCCCGCACATTATTGGACTGCGATTTTTTCAGCGCGCGCGGATTTTTACCGCACACGGTGATGCATTCGACAACACAGAGGCGTATGGTTTGTGGGCACGGCGCTGGCTTGGAGAATTACGCAGGTTCTTTCCGCGAGCCGTTCGGCGGATCGGGCACCCAGCCCGGCAGCCGCGCCCACAGAAAATCGAACAACTTATGTCAACTCCGCGGAATGACCGCGGACGCCGACTCGGCGCCCAGCGAATTCCGGAAACCGGGGAGCGCTCATGGCCACTACATCGTCCATCCTGCCTTCACGCCGCGCGTTTGTCGTCAGCAAATCGTCCGTTGAGGTTGCGCCCGATGCGGATCGCGCTTCGACCCGTTTGATTTACGCCTACATCGCCTGCGCAACCATCTGGTTGCTGATCGGCACCCTGGTCGGCGAATACCTGGGCATCAAGTTCGCAGCGCCGGATATCGACCACATTTCCTGGCTGTCCTACGGTCGCTTGCGCCCGGTGCACACTAACACCGTGTTCTGGGGTTGGGCCTCACTGGCGATGATCGCGCTGGCGCTGTATGTGGTGCCCAAAACCAGCCGCAGTGCACTCTACAGCCGGCCACAGGCCTGGATCGCTCTGGGCCTGATCAATGTCTCGGTGCTGGCCGGCAACCTGACGCTGATGGCCGGTATCAACAACGGCGGGCAGGAATACCGCGAATACATCTGGCCGATAATGGCGGTGTTCGCGGCCGGTGTGATCATGGTGGCCTACAACCTGATTCGCACCATCGCCGACCGCACCATTGAGGAAATCTATATTTCCAACTGGTACATCATGGGCGGCTTTCTGTGGACCATCGCACTGCTGCTTATCGCCTATTTTCCCGCCTACCAGGCGACGGCGGTGAGCGAGACCGTCATCCAGGGTTTTTACATGCACATGGGCGTGGGCATGTGGTTTACGCCCATGGTGCTGGGCCTCACCTATTATTTTTTGCCCAGCCTGCTCAACAAGCCGATCTACTCCTACTCGCTGGGGGTGCTGGCCTTCTGGACCCAGATGACCTTCTACAGCATGTTGGGCGCCCACCATTTTGTATACGCGCCGATTCCCTGGGCACTGCAGACCGTCGCCATTATTTTCAGCGTGGGCATGATCGTCACCCTGGCGGCCGGCACCGGCAATTTTCTGATGACCATGAAGGGCAGCTTCCACACCATCGCGCGCAGCTACAGCCTGCCGTTTATCCTGGTGGGCGTGGTGTCCTATTTTGTATTTTCCCTGCAGGGCACCTTCGAAGCCTTCCGCTCGCTGAACCAGCTGTGGCATTTCACCAACTTCACCATCGCCCACTCCCACCTGACCATGTACGCCTTTATCGTGTTTCTGATCTGGGGCGGCATCTACGGTGTGCTGCCGCGTCTGAGCGGCCGCGAACCGTCACAGCTTCTGGTGGGCGTGCATTTCTGGCTCGCCCTGGTGGGCGTGGCACTGTACACCATCGCGCTGATGGTGGGCGGCACGCTGCAGGGCATGAGTTGGATTGCGGGGGCGGCCTTTATCAAATCCGTGGAGTTGCTGGCGCCGTTTTATCTGTGGCGCGCCGTCGGCGGCACGCTGATGTTTCTGTCACATCTGATTTTTGCCTATAACGTCTGGTGCATGCGACCCGTTGGCGAGTTGGCGGATAGCACCGCCGCACCGGCAGCAGAGGGAGGTCAGGCATGAGCTTTCACAATAACCACCGCCTGCTGCTCGGGACAATCTTCCTCGGTTTTATTGGCCTGGCGCTGATTATCGCCATCGGCCCCGCCTACTGGGTGCAGTACAAGGTGCAGACGGGACCCTCGACCCACACCCTTGGCGAACTCGAACAGCAGGGCCTGGAGGTCTATATCGCCGAGGGCTGCGTGGCCTGTCATACCCAGCAGGTGCGGCCACTGCAAATGGACGCGGTGTGGGGCCGCCCTTCGCTGCCCGAAGATTATGCCGGACTGGGTCCGATCGATGTATGGCGACCCTATACTCCGGCGGTACTGGGCAGCGCGCGCGTCGGCCCCGACCTGTCAAACATCGGGGCGCGACAGCCCAGCGCCACCTGGCAATACCTGCACCTCTACAATCCGCGCACGGTGGTGCCCGCCTCCATCATGCCGGCCTATCCCTGGCTGTTTGAAGCGGCGCCCGACGATGCAACCGCGCTCGAGATTCCGGAGCCTTTCAACCCGGGGAACCAGGTGGTACCTACCGAGGAAGGCAAAGCGCTGGTGGCCTACCTGCTGTCGCTGCGCCAGAGCACCGCCGCTGCAAGTGACACGGCCGCGCCTGACAAAAAACCTGCGGCGCCCGCAGCCGAAGCAGCCTCCAGCGGCACCACAACCCGCACCGCTTCCGGCCCGGACGGCGCAGCCCTTTACAGCAACAACTGCGCGAGCTGCCACCAGGCCAACGGCCAGGGACTGCCCGGTATTTTTCCGCCGCTGGCAGGTGACCCGGTAGTACTGGCCGAGGACGCCACGGAACATATCGCCATCGTGCTCCACGGCGCGCACGGCCGCACTATCAATGGCAGGACCTACGCCTCACCGATGCCACCCTTTGGCGACCGGTTCAACGACGCCGAGATTGCGGCGATGGTAAACCACGAGCGCAGCAGCTGGGGCAACAATGCACCGACGGTGAGCGCGGAGGACGTCGCGACGGTGCGCGCAGCGCCACCATGAGGGATGAGCGATGGACGGCGAAGCGCGTGAGGAGCCGCGCCGGTGCAAACGCAGCGACACACAGAGCAAACCGCCACGTTATGACATGACCCCAGAGGCAGCACCATGAGCAGAGCACTGGACAAGCCACACACTCTCGTCACGCCCCTGGTTGCCTGGTGCGCCGTCGTCGCCGGCAGCGGCCCGGCCCGGGCCGCGCAGCATAGGGCTGACCATACGCCGACGCCCCTCGAGTGGCTGATCATAGGGGCTGCGGTTCTGATTGTTGCGGCTGTGCTGGTGTACACCGTGAAGTACCTGGTGCGGCCCGGAGAAACCAGCGCCGCCCATATCAAGCGGCGCATCCTGCATAACGGCGACAGGCAGGGAGATCACCATGACTGAGACAACAGCAGACCAAGACAACGCCACTACAAGCGGCGCACAGGTCGACGACCTGACCCGGATTGAGGTGTATCTCGACGACGGCGAAACGCCCATTGTCACGCACCGCCCGCCCGCGCGCTTCGAACTGGACACCACCCGGCTGAGCGACGGCCCCCACGAACTGCACATCCGTGCCTTTGACGCCAGCGGCCAGCAGGGTCTGCGCAGCATTCCATTTATCGTGCGCAACGGCCCCGGTATCGCCGTCAACGGGCTGAAAAACAACGATGTGCTGGAGGGCAAGCACCCGATACTGGTGAACGCCTACGGCGGCAGCGGCGAACATT
Source organism: Spongiibacteraceae bacterium (assembly GCA_034004805.1). Classification (GTDB taxonomy): domain Bacteria; phylum Pseudomonadota; class Gammaproteobacteria; order Pseudomonadales; family CAMLJR01; genus JAVEVZ01. The sequence goes on from JAVEVZ010000011.1 coordinate 13,290, forward strand.
ACTGGGAGCCGTCGCGAGTGGAAACACCAGCACCCATTCCTACCTGGATCTGGGTGTTGCTTATTGTGATCACGGCGTTTGCCGCATTCTACGGTGTCGAGCAATGGCATCCGCCGGCCGGGCTGTACGACACGCCACCGGCCCTGATTGCACCGCTGGGCGGCGGTGCCGACGATGCGTGACGGGACTCAGTCCGATGCACCCGCCGGGCTGCGCGCCATCGCAAGCAGAGAAAAAAACAAAACCCAGTACGCGAGGCTGAATACCAGCGCGGCAGCCAGCAGTACCGTCGGGTCATAGGGCCAGCCCAAGCGCAACACCGCCGCGATGGCGACGGCGACTACCGCCACCAGCAGGCCCGGCGGGCGATCCGGGGCGCGTCTGGTACCGATCATGCGTGTGCGCGCCATCATGGTAATGGTCAGGGTGCCCAGCGCGCCCACCGTGATGGCGTGTACCGCCACCTGCAGGGCCGGCTGCGCGATGCTGTACGCCGCGCCGAGCAGGACCAGTCCCACCACCAGCCACACATAGCCAATCCCGAGGCAGGTCAGGTCGAGCCGGTCGAGATAAAGCCAGAAGCGCCAGCGCAGCAGGCGCACCAGGCTCACCGCCGCCGCCGCGAACAGCGCCAGCCCCGCCAGGGGCCGGGCCGGCGGCCACGATACGATCAGCGCCGCGAATGCCACCAGCAGCAACTGCGCGCCCTCCAGGCCCGGCTGCACGCAGGACCCCAGATTGCCACCCATGCGCCGGACATGCCCCGCGGCCGCGGGCGCGATGGCCCGCCCGCCCATAAACAGCATCAGCAGGGCCAGTGCCAGCACCGCCACATGCAGCGCGCGGTATTCGAACACCGGGACACCGAGGGTCGCGGCCCCGTGAAAGACCAGCAGCGCCAGGCCGATGGTGAGCAGGATCGGCGCAATGGCCTGGTTGCGCCACTTCTTGGCCGCCCGCAGAAAGGGCGGCACGACAATGCCCAGCAGCAGCGCGGCGAAACCGACATTGAGCACGCTGCTGACCACACTGCCCGGCGCGGTCAGAAAAGCCACCCGCGCCCCCAGCCAGAGCACAAACAACAGACCCACGGTACTGCGCCGGACACGGTTGATCAGAAAGCCCGCCACCACCGCCAGCGCAAAACCGAACAACAACTCCTGGGCATGCCCGGCCGATGTCGCGAAGCCCGGCAACCAGGCCATGGGATGAAACAAGGTGTAGACAGACAGCGGCACGGCCACGGCCGCATAGGCCGCCGCCGCCGGGAAAAACAGGCCCTGCGCCGACACCCGCCTTAGCGGCTTGCTTTGCGGGGCATCGCCGGCTGTCACAGGCCATGCCTCGCCGCCACCGCCCACGCCACAATAGCGAGGCCGATAAACAGCAACAGCAGGTGCATTCGCTGCATGCGCAGCAGGCGCGCCTCGGCACTTCGTTCCGTGGAGCCGGACATGACCCGGCGCAGCAAACCGCTGGGGCCCAGTACGAACAGCATCAGAAAAAACAGCGCCCAGTAGAGGATCATCGCGGCCAGCCAGCCGAATTGTGGCTGGTCCAGTACCCGCCACAACTGCGTGCGCCACAGCAGCCACCCGCCGGACAACCCCACCAGCAGCACGGCGATACGCGCCTGGGGCGCAAAGCGCTGTTCGAAATTATGAAAGCCGGCCATTGCGTTGGCGGGGTCGCGACGCAAATGCGGAAGGACGACCGTGCTCACAAAGGCCACGCCGCCCAGCCACCAGACCACACCCAGCACATGCAGCGCCAGCGCTGCGCCGATATCAGCCATGACCCACTCCTGTATGCAGTTCGCCGCCGACTCAATTCCGTGTGACTCTGCCGACGACAGGATACAGCGCTTGCGGCAATTGAAACCTCGTTGCGGTTTTCAAACGCCTGCCGGAATGCCGGAACGGCCGTGACCGAGCTCAGTGCCGCTCGATCAGCTCAATCAGGTAGCCGTCGGGATCCTTGATAAACGCAATGGTGACAGCCCATTCCTCCAGTTTCTGCGGCGCGCTAACGGCCTCGCAACCGTAGGCGACGGCATCGCCGAAGGTCCTGGCGATATCACTGGTGTAGAGGTAGTGCTTCCAGAAGGCGCCGCTGTGCTGAATGGGCCCCTGCTGATCGTGGCGCTGCGCGAGTTGTAGACTGGCGTCCGAGCCGTCGGTGCCCAGCACAATCTCCCTCGCCTCAGGAATCTCGATGCGCTGCTGAACCTTGAGCCCGAGCACCTGCGTGTAGAATGCCTCGGCCTTCTCAAGATCGGCTACCGTAATGCAGTACTGTCCCAGTCGGGTTTCCATGTTGTGTCCCATGCTGCGTTTACAGGATGTTCATCCGCAGCCTAGGCTTAACGCACAGACTCCACAATAGATGGACCTTACGGTCTGATTAACACGCAAAAAGGGAGCTGCAGAAAGAATCGTGAACGACGACAGCTTGCCCGTCGCCGGAGCGGCAGGCTCCAGATGCTGCGAAACAAAGAGGAAAGGTTTGGGCGGATTCACGGCAACCGGGCAACGCCGATTGCCGTGCGCAGAGGCGGTTACGCCATTTCGGTTTCGAAAGGATGCCGCAACACGATCGTCTCAACGCGGTCCGGCCCGGTGGAGATAATATCGATGGGTGCGCCGATCAGTTGCTCAAGGCGCCCGATATAGGCACGGGCGTTGGCGGGGAGCTGGTCGAGGGCAACGGCGCCCAGGGTTGAATCATGCCAGCCGGGCAGCTCTTCGTAGATCGGCGTGAGCTGATCGTAATCCTCGCAGTCGGCCGGAGCCGGCACGGAGTTGCCACTGGCGTCGACGTAGTCGATACAGATCTTCACACTGTCCAGGCCATCCAGCACATCGAGCTTGGTCAGGCAGATACCCGACACACTGTTGATGCGCACGGACTGACGCAGCGCCACCGCGTCGAACCAGCCACAGCGGCGCGGCCGCCCGGTGGTGGCACCGAACTCATGGCCCTTGCTGGCCAGGTGCTTGCCGACGTCGTCCTGCAGCTCGGTGGGAAACGGCCCACCGCCCACGCGGGTGGTGTAGGCCTTGGTAATCCCCAGCACATAATCAAGGTACAGCGGCCCGAAGCCCGAGCCTGTGGCGACACCGCCGGCGGTGGTATTGGAAGACGTGACAAAGGGATAGGTGCCGTGGTCGATATCCAGCAGCGCGCCCTGCGCGCCTTCGAACATGATGCGTTTTCCGGCCTCACGGCACTGGTGCAGTATCGCCGTGACATCCGCGATCATCGGCACCAGCTCTTCCGCCATGCGCAGCGCCTGGTCCAGAGTTGCCTGGAAATCCTGGGCGGGCTGGTGGTAGTAATGGGTGAGCATGAAGTTGTGATATTCGAGCACTTCGCGCAACCGGGTCTCGAAGCGCTGCGGGTGCTGGAGATCGCCCAGGCGCAGCCCGCGGCGGGCCACCTTGTCCTCGTAGGCGGGGCCGATGCCGCGACCCGTGGTGCCGATCTTGGCCTCACCGCGCGCGCTTTCGCGCGCCTGATCCAGTGCGACGTGGAAGGGCAGGATCAACGGGCAGGCCGGGCTGATGCGCAAGCGGTCGCGCACGGGAATGCCGTTGCTCTCCAGCTTGCTGATCTCGGACAGCAGCGCTTCAGGGGACAACACCACGCCATTGCCGATCAGACACAGCACTTCCCGGCGCAGCACACCCGACGGTATCAGGTGCAGGACGGTTTTATGGCCCTCGATCACCAGGGTATGGCCGGCGTTATGGCCGCCCTGGAAACGGACCACGGCATCGGCCTGATCGGTGAGCAGGTCGACAATCTTGCCCTTGCCCTCATCGCCCCACTGGGTGCCCAACACAACTACGTTTTTGTTCATTTCCAGTCTCATAAAACCAATCAAACGATGGGCTGCAACTGCCACCGACCCGCTAAAAACTCCAGGCGTCGATTGCAGCGCTCATCCGGTTCTTCGCCCGGCAAACCGCAGATCACCTGCTCGCCATGCGCGCGCAGCGCGCAGACCTGGTGCCACAGATCGTCGCGCTCACTGGCCGGCGCAAATATCGCTGTGCACTCGCTGTCGTCGCCGGCAAACCCCATCAGCGCCTTGAGGTCGGCGTTGAAACCGGTTGCCGGGCGCGCGCGGCCGAAAACCGCGCCGATATCGTCATAACGTCCGCCATTGGCAACGGGCTGGCCGTAGCTGTCGATCAGCGCGGCGAACACCAGCCCGGTGTGATAGTGGTAGCCGCGCAGTTCGGCAAAATCGAAATACAGGTTGACGTGGGGCATGCGGGCGGCCACCGCCGCAGCGACTTCGCGCAGCAACGCCAGGGCATGGGCCACCGCCGCCGGTGCGCCCGCGAAGGCAGCGTCCGCCCGGTCCAGCACCTTGATATCGCCGTGCAGCTGCACCAGCGCATTCAGCCACCCCGCCAGCTGCGGGTCGACCGTCGGGGGCAGCAGGGTCGCCACCTCCGATGCAGCCTTGCGTTGCAGGGCGTCAAACAGCGCCGCCTCGACAGTGGGCTCAAGGCCTGCGCCGGCAATCAGTGCACGGTAGATACCGACGTGGCCCAGATCCAGCGTTACCGAACCAAAGCCTGCCGCTTTCAGGGTGGCCAGCATCAGCAATATGATTTCGATGTCCGCCGCCGGTCCGGCTTCGCCGTACAACTCGGCACCCAACTGGATGGGCGAGCGCGACGCCAGCAGATTCTTGGCCCGGGTGTGCAGCACGCTGCCGGCGTAGCAAAGCCGCACCGGCCCCTGGCGCCGCAGGCTGTGGGCATCAATGCGTGCCGCCTGGGGCGTGATATCGGCGCGAATACCCATGGCACGGCCGCTGAGCTGGTCAGTGACCTTGAAGGTCAGCAGATCCACGTCACTGCCCAGCCCCACCAAGAGCGAGTCGGTGTACTCCAGCAGCGGCGGAATGATCAGCTCATAGCCCCAGCTGCGATACAAATCCAGCAGCTGGCGGCGCAGGCGCTCGACACGGCGCGCCTGGGCGGGCAGCAGCTCTTCGACGCCATCGGGCAGTAGCCAGCGGTCTACGGTAGTCATGGTGTGTGTTATCGAACCCAGTAAAGCAGCACGGCGCCCAGCACCATGCTGATAAGACCTGTCATACGCAACTGCCCATCTGAAAACCGCGCCACGGACATCGCCGCCATGCGCCAGCGCCGGGGGCTGATAAATGGCAGCAACCCCTCCAGCACCAGTACCAGGCACACCGCCGCGGCCAGTTCCTGCCACATCATGGGCGCGATGGGCGCGCGTTGCCTACCCCGCTGCGCGCCGGGCGCGGCTTCGGATCAGCGCGCATTGGCCTTGTTCAGGTACTTGAAGAAATCGCCCTTGGGATCGACCAGCAGAATGTCGCCGCGGTCATTGAAGCTTTCCCGGTAGGCGGTCAGGCTGCGCGTGAAGGCGTAGAACTCAGGGTCGCGATTGAAGGCCTCCGCGTACACCGCGGTGGCCTGCGCATCGCCCTCGCCGCGAAGCTCCTGGGCTTCCTTGTAGGCTGTCGCGGCAATCACGGTGCGCTCACGGTCCGCCGAGGCGCGGATTTTTTCCGCCTGCTCGATACCGCGGGAGCGCAGTTCGCGCGCTTCCTTTTCCCGCTCGGCGGTCATGCGGCGGTAGACCTGCTCGCTGACTTCCGCGGGCAGATCGATTCGCTTGACGCGGACATCCACCACTTCGATACCGAGCTCCTGCAACACGCGCTGGTTGAGGTCCTTGGTCAGGTTGGTCATCAGGACGTCGCGCTCTCCCGACACCACTTCATGCAGGGTGCGCGTACCGAAGCCGTTGCGCAACCCGTCGTTGACGCGGTTGGCCAGACGGTTCTGCGCCAGCGCTTCATTGCCGCCGGTAGCCCGGTAGTAGGCCGCCACATCAGCGACCCGCCATTTGGCATAGGCGTCCACAATCAGGCGCTTTTTCTCGATGGTGTAAAAACTCTCCGCCTGCGCATCCATGGTCAGGACACGAGCATCGAATTTGCGCACCTGGTCGGCAAATGGAATCTTCACATGCAGACCCGGTGGCACGTCGAGTTCGGTGATGGCACCAAAACGCAGCTCAACGGCGCGTTCAGTTTCCTTCACCACATAGAGCGAGTTGGCTGCGATCAGTATCGCAACGACCAGCCCGCCGAGAATTGCCATGCTACGACCCGTCATATCAACGCCCCTCCCGGCCGCGCACTTGGTTGTCGCGGCGCAATTGCTGAACGACGCGATCGGTCAGTTGCCGCATATCGAGCTCGGTGCCCGTGTCACTGGTGCTGCGTTGCGCCGGTGCGCGCTCCATCATTTTGTCCAGCGGCAGATACAGCAGGTTGTTGCCGCCCTCGACATCCACCATCACCTTGCTGGTGTTGGTGTACACCTGCTGCAGGGTGTCGAGATAGAGGCGCTCGCGGGTGACCGCCGGCGCCTTGCGATACTCGGTCAACAGCTGGGTAAACCGCGCGGCCTCACCCTGAGCTTCCGCGACGACCTGTTCACGGTAGGCGCTGGCCTCTTCGATCTGGCGCTGCGCTTTACCGCGCGCTTCGGGGATGATGCCGTTGGCATAGGACTGCGCTTCGTTGATCAGGCGCTCCTGATCTTCGCGCGCCTTGATTACGTCGTCATAAGCGGCCCGCACTTCGCTCGGCGGCTTGGCTTCCTGGATGTTGATCTGCACCACCTGGATACCGGTACCGTACAGGTCCAGGTATTTCTGCAGGCGGATCTTGACCGCATCGCCCAGTTGCTCACGGCCAATGGACAGCACGGTATCCAGTTGATTGGAGCCCACTTCGTGGCGCAGGGCGCTGTCGGTGGCATGCTGGAGACTGATCTCCGGGCTGCGCACATCCAGCACAAAGGCCTTGGCGTCGCTGACGTTGTACTGCACTGTCAGAGGCAGTTCCACGATGTTTTCATCCTGGGTCAGCATCAGGCCCCGCGACGAGTACTGGCGCTCGGAGGTGACCAGCACTTTGGTCACATCGTCGATCAGTGGCGGATTCCAGTGCAGGCCTGCACCGACGGTCTCGTGGTACTTGCCGAGGCGCAGCACGATGCCCTGTTCCTGGGCATCGATCTGGTAGAAGCCGAACAGCGCCCACACCACGGTGACCACCACCGCCACAGTGGCCAACAGCCCGGCGCTGAGATCGAAGCCACCGCCACTGCCACCGCCACCGGAGGACCGGCCACCGCCGAAGATGCTGTTGAGCTTTTCCTGGAGCTTCTTGAAGGCTTCGTCCAGATCCGGTGGCCCCTGGTTATTGCCGCCACCCCAGGGGTCCTGGTTGCGGCCGCCACCGGGTTCGTTCCAAGCCATTGTGATCTCCCATGAACAGTGCGGGCTGTCGCGCCCGGACGCAGCGCACAGCAAAAGCTGCAGGCAAAGTTGGGCCGCAGTCTAACAGATTTCGGGGGACTCGCTAAGGCGTTCGAGGGGGGTGAAGCAACGCGGGACGTCCAAACCTTCCTCGGCGACCAGGCGCTGCCAGTCGGCCTGGGGAACCCGCACCGCCAACAGCAGGCTGCCGTCGGCACAACTGCGCTCCGCGCGCACCCACTTGGCGGCGTGCAGCTTGGCGCGCGCGCGGCCCTGCTCGGGGCCCAGCAACAGTTCGCCGTCCACCTGCACGCCGCCCAGCAACTCGGCCAGCGCCTGCACGATCAGCTCCAGACCCTGCCTGTGCTGCGCCGACACCCAGACCCGCCACGGCCGCCCCTGGTCGTCGCGGTCGATGCGCGGCGCGGTGCCCAGCAGGTCGATCTTGTTGAACACCAGGAGACGGGGAATATCGCCGGCGCCGATTTCGGCCAGCACCGCATTGACCTGCTGGGTGTTGGCTTCGCGCTCCGGATCGGCGGCGTCGACCACCTGCAACAGCAGATCCGCAGAGGCGGCCTCTTCAAGGGTGGCGCGGAAAGCCTCGACCAGCTTGTGGGGCAGGTGGCGGATAAACCCCACCGTATCCGCCAGTATCGCGGTGCCGACATCGGGCACCTCCAGGCGACGCAGGGTGGGGTCGAGGGTTGCAAACAACTGGTCCGCAGCAAAGACCGTCGCGTCGGTGAGCGCGTTGAACAGCGTGGACTTGCCGGCGTTGGTATAGCCCACCAGGGACACGCCGGGCAGTTCCGCCCGGGTTCGGGCACGGCGGCCCTGCTCGCGCTGACGCCGCACCTTCTCAAGGCGCGCGTTGATGGCGCGGATGCGGTCGCGCAGCAGGCGGCGGTCGGTTTCGAGCTGGGTTTCACCCGGTCCGCGCAGACCGATACCGCCTTTCTGGCGCTCGAGGTGAGTCCAGCCCCGCACCAGGCGGGTGGACATGTGCTGCAACTGCGCCAGCTCCACCTGCAGCTTGCCCTCATGGGTGCGGGCCCGCTGGGCGAAGATATCGAGGATCAGGCCGGTGCGGTCCAGCACCCGGCAGGACAGCTCGCGCTCGAGGTTGCGCTCCTGGCTGGGGCTCAGGGCGTGGTTGAACAGGACCAGCTCAGCCTGCGTCGACGCGACCAGTGCGCGCAGTTCCTCAAGCTTGCCGGAACCCATAAACCAGCGCGGATGCGGCGCAGAGCGCTGGCCGCGCAGAAACGCGACGACCTCGGCACCCGCCGAGGTCGCCAGCTCCTGGAATTCGTGAGGGTCTTCGCGGTCGACCTCGCTGTAGAAATCCATATGGACGAGCACAGCGCGCTCGCCGGCGTCAGGGCGTTCAAACAGCAAGGTCACCTCGGTTTAGTTACCTTCGTCTTCGGCGGCTTCATCCTGGGGATTGGCCATCGGCAGGCGCACGACCCGCGACGGCACCACGGTGGAGATGGCGTGCTTGTACACCATCTGGCTGACCGTGTTCTTCAGCAGCACGACAAACTGATCAAAAGACTCAATCTGGCCCTGCAGCTTGATGCCGTTGACCAGATAGATCGAAACCGGAATACGCTCTTTGCGCAGAATATTCAGATAAGGGTCTTGTAGCGTATGCCCTTTTGACATTGGCGTTCTCCTTAAAGCCCAAAACGGGCGCAACAGTAATAATGAAAGTAGCTTTGAGACCTGGTTATACACGCCAAACCCCGGCGCTGCAGCTGAGACAGCCAGAGCGCGCGGGAGTTCAGTCGTGGTGGACAGTGCCGGCAGTATAACCCATGGCGCAAGCCTGACGGGAGCCGGGCTCGCATCGATCGCAGCGGGAGACGCGCAAGGATCACTGCGCTGAACTAACGGGTGATCGGTTCGAGAACGGCCAGGGCCGCCGCCAAGGGCAGGTCGCTATCGGCGCCGTCGCGGGCATCCTGCAGCAGCCAGTGCAGATCCGGCCAGGACCGCAGCCAGGTCAGCTGGCGCTTGGCGAGCTGGCGGCTGGCGGCCACCCCCGCCGCGACCAGCTGGTCGCGGTCCAGTTCGCCATCCAGATACTGCCAGCACTGGCGATAGCCGACCGCGCGCATGGCGGGCAGATCCCGGTGCAGATCACCGCGCTCGCGCAGCGCGGCCACCTCTTCGATCAGGCCCCGGGCCAGCATCTGCTCAAAGCGCAATGCGATACGCCGGTGCAGCACCGCGCGGTCGGCGGGGCACACCGCCAGCTGAATCAGATCGTAGGGCAGTGCTTCGCTGACCTGCTCGGCCTGCCAGGCGGACAGGGGCCGGCCGCTGAGGCGGTAGACCTCCAGAGCGCGCTGGATGCGCTGGGAATGGTTGGGGTGCAGGCGCGCGGCAGTGAGCGGGTCGACCCGCGCCAGCTCGGCGTGCAGCGCCGGCCAGCCGCGCGCCGCCGCCTCGATCTCCAGGGCCCTGCGCAGCGCGGGATCGGCCGGCGGCAGCGTGGCCATCCCCTCCCGCAGGGCCTTGAAATACAGCATGGTGCCGCCCACCAGCAGGGGTATCCGGCCACGGGCGGTGATATCGGCCATCTCGCGCAGGGCGTCGCGGCGGAACTCGGCGGCGGAATACGCCTCGGCCGGGTCGCGGATATCGATCAGCCGGTGGGGCGCCAGCGCCAGTTCCGCGGCGCCGGGCTTGGCGGTGCCGATGTCCATGCCGCGGTACACCAGCGCGGAGTCGACGCTGATGATTTCCATCGGCAGGCGCTGCACCAGTTCGATGGCCAGCCCGGTCTTGCCGGCGGCGGTGGGGCCCATCAGGAACACCGCGGGCGGGCGGGTGAAAGCCATGTCAGCGGCCGCGCAGAAACAGGCCGTCGAGTTCGGCCAGACTCAGGCGGGTCCAGGTGGGCCGGCCGTGGTTGCACTGGCCGCTGCGCTCGGTGGCCTCCATATCGCGCAGCAGTGCGTTCATTTCCGCCAGGCTCAGGCGCCGGTTGGCGCGCACCGCGCCGTGGCAGGCCATGGTCGACAGCACCGCGTTGGCGCTCTCCTGGACCCGCGTCGAGCGCCCCTCGCTGAGCAGGTCGGCCAGCACGTCGCGCAGCAGCTGCTCCACATCCGACTCGCGCAGCAGTACTGGCACTTCCCGCACCAGCAGGGTTTCCGGGCCGGCGCGCGCCACCTCCAGCCCCAGCTCGGCGAGAAACGCGGCTTCGCGCTCGGCCAGCTCCGCCTCGCGCTGGGACACCGCCAGACTGCGCGGCACCAGCAAGGGCTGGCGCGGCACGCCCTGCGCGTCACGGGCCTGCTTGAGGCGCTCGTAAGTGATGCGCTCGTGGGCGGCGTGCATATCCACCAGGATCAGGCCGTCGGCGTTTTCCGCCAGGATATACACCCCCTTGAGCTGGGCCAGCGCATAGCCCAGGGGCGGTACATCCTGGGCCTCCCCGGCTTCCGGTGCCGAGGGATGCAGCGCGCCGTAGGTGTTCATCTGTTCCAGGACCTGGCCGCGGGACGGCGAGGGCGGCGCGGACTGCCAGCGCGCCAGCGGCATACGGCCCTGCAGGGGCGGCGCCGCTTCTGGCGCCGCATCGGCCATCAGCGGCGCACCGGCCAGCGTCGGTGCGGCGCGGGGCGCACCCGGGCGCTGTTCCGCCAGCAGCCGGTGCAGGCTGCTGAACAGGAAGTCGTGCACCGAACGGCCGTCGCGAAAGCGCACCTCGTGCTTG
>JAVEVZ010000227.1:0-4991 GCA_034004805.1 Spongiibacteraceae bacterium
GACCCAGCCCCAGTGCGTCGCGGCTGCGGTCTACCACCGCCTGGGCACAGCTGAACAGCGCCTCGCGGGTGCCGCTGACGGGCAGGACCTGGGTATCCGGATCCACAGCGCGCAGGCCGAACCGGTGCTGCAGCCAGTTCGCGATCGCCTCGCGCAGCGCCGCGATACCGCGGGTCTGAGGGTACAGGTTGAAGCCCTTGAGTTCGCGCTGCAGGGTCTCCAGCACAAACGCCGGCGCTGGGTGCTTGGGTTCGCCGATGGACAGCGCGATGGGCGCGAGGCCGGCGGGTGGAGCGATGCCGGTCTTGAGTGCGGCCAGCTTCTCAAACGGGTAGGGCTGGAGCTGATTGATATCCGGGTTCATGGGCTCTGGTCTGCGTCTATGGGCGGGTGGCCGGGCTCACTGCGGCGCGGTCTGCTGGTCCAGTTCGCGGCGGATGGCCTCCTGAATCGCGCCCTGCAGCGCCGGCGAGGTAATGGGGCGCTGCTGGCTGTCGGTGATATAGAACACGTCTTCCACCCGCTCGCCCAGGGTGGTGATCTTGGCCTTCTGCAGTTCTATGCCGTACTCGTAAAAAATCTTGCCGATGCGCGCCAGCAGGCCGGGCCGGTCGGGGGTGACCACCTCCAGCACGGTATAGCCGCGCGCGGCATCGACGCTGATCTGGGTGCGGGTGGGCACGGCGAACAGGCGCGCCTGGCGCGGCGTGCGACGCTGCAGGCTGTCGGGAAAATAACCCGGTTTGTCGAGCTGCTGGCGCAGGAAGCGCTCCATGTGGGCGATGCGCTCCGGGTCATCGCCGATCGCTTCGCCGTTGGCGTCGAGTACAAAAAACGTGTCCAGCGCATAGCCGTTGCTGGCGTTGTAGAGGCGCGCATCCTGGATGCTGAGGTCCAGTTGCTCCATCGCTGAGGCCAGCATGGGAAACAGGTGGCTGCCGCCGCGGCTGTAGACAAAGATCTGGGTGGCGGAGAGCAGGGTTTCGGTGCTGGGCTTGATCAGTATCAGCGGCCGGTCCAGGTCGCCGTGCTGGGCGATAGCCTCGGTGTGCCAGACGATATCCTGGACTTTTTCGCGCAGGAAATAATCCTCGCCGCGCTCGGCCCACAACGCCCATATCTCGTCTTCGTCGAAACCCATGCCGCACAGGATTTCGAGGGCGCCCTGCTGGGTCTCTTCGATCCATTCCTGCTTGTCGACGGGGTTCTCCAGGCCGCGGCGCAGGGCGCGCTTGGTCTCGGCATAGAGCTCGCGCATCAGCGAGGCGCGCCAGGAGTTCCACAGTGTGGGGTTGGTGGCTTTGATGTCCGCTACCGTCAGCACGTAGAGGTAGTCGAGGTAGTGCTGGTCGCCCACCTGCAGGGCGAACTCGCGGATAACCTCGGGGTCGGCGATGTCCTTGCGCTGCGCGGTCGACGACATGATCAGGTGGTGCTGCACCAGCCACACCACGAGGTTGGTGTCGCGCTTGTTGAGACCGTGGCGCTCGCAGAAGGCGCGCGCATCCTCGGCGCCCAGCAGCGAGTGATCGCCGCCGCGACCCTTGCCGATGTCGTGGTAGAGCCCGGCGATATAGAGGAGCTCGGGCTTGTCCATGCGCTTGACGATGCGCGCGGCGATCGGAAAATGGCCCGCGCTGTCGTCGTAGTGGAAGCGACGCATGTTCTTGATCACTTCCATGGTGTGGGCGTCGACCGTGTAGATATGAAACAGGTCGTGCTGCATCTGGCCGATGACGTTGCCGAACTCGGGCAGGTAGTTGCCGAGTATGCCGTAGCGCCGCATGCGCCGCAGTTGCAGCGACATTTTGTAGGGCGCGCGCAGCAGGTCGATAAACAGGGCGCGGTTGCGGGGGTCGGCGCGGAACTCATCGTCGATCAGCTCGCGGCTGTTGCGTATCAGGCGGATGGTGGAGGCGCGCACGCCGTCGATATGTTCGTTGTGAGCCATCAGCACGAACACTTCGAGCAGTGCCGACGGGTATTTTTCGAAGACCTTGTCATTGGTGACTTCGATAAAGCCGTTGCGCACCCGGAAGCGACTGTTGATCTCCAGCACCTGTTCCGGCTCGCAGGCGCGCAGGATGTCCTCGTCGAAGTGCTGCATCAGGACTTCATTGAGTTCGCCCAGCGTCAGCACCCAGCGGTAGTAGGCCTGCATAAAGCGCTCGACGGCTTTCTTGGCGTCGTCGTCGCGGTAGCCGAACAGGGTGGCGAGGGTGCGCTGGTGGTCGAACAGCAGGCGGTCTTCGTCGCGGCCACTGACCATATGCAGGGCGTAACGCACGCGCCACAGGAAGGCTTGGCCGGCGCGCAACACATCGACTTCCTCCGGCAGCAGGAAGCCGCGCGCCGCGAGATCCTCGAGACTCTGCACGCCGTAATGGCGCTTGGCGACCCAGGCGATGGTCTGGGTATCGCGCAGGCCGCCGGGGGAGCTTTTGACGTTGGGTTCGAGGTTGTATTCGGTGTTGGCGTACTTGCGGTGGCGCTCCAGCTGCTCGTCGTATTTGGCGCGAAAGAACGCAGCGCTGGGCCAGATCTGCCCGGCGCGGACAGCCTGCATCAGACGCTGATGGAGTTGCGCGTCGCCGCTGATCACCCGCGACTCCATCAGGTTGGTGGCGATGGTGATATCGTCCCGGGCACGGGCGATGGTTTCGTCGATGGAGCGCACGCTGTGGCCGATATTGAGTTTGATGTCCCACAGCAGGGCGATAAAGCGCTCCAGCGCCCCGGTCAGCGCCCCGATCGGCTGGTTGTCACTGAGCAGCAGCAGGTCGATATCGGAGTGAGGGTGCAGTTCGCCGCGTCCGTAGCCGCCCACCGCCACCAGGCATAGGGGCTGTTCGTTCAGGCCGAAATGTTTCCAGGCCAGTACCAGCAGGCGGTCAATAAAGCGTGCCCGCTCGGTGATCAGTTCCCGGATGTCGGCACCGTCGCGAAAGCGCTGGTAGGACCACTCGCGGTGGCTGGTAATGGCCTGTTTATATAGCGGTACCGGTGCCGCGCCGCGTGCAATCGCCGCCCGCAGAGCGGCCTCGTCGAACGGGCCTGTCGGATCGCGCGTGGCTGGATGGCGGGTCATGGCGGGCTCAGGGCCGTCGGAAGGGCTCGTCGCTGCGGGCGGTGAGCACTTCGCAGCCGTCGCGGGTCACTGCGATGGTGTGTTCCCACTGTGCCGACGGGCGACCGTCCTTGGTGGTGACGGTCCAGCCGTCCTTGCGGTTGAGTTTCACATGGCGCTTGCCGGCGTTGATCATCGGTTCGATGGTGAAGGTCATGCCCTCCTGCAGTTCGAGGCCGGTGCCGGGCTCGCCGTAGTGCAGTACCTGGGGCTCCTCGTGGAATACCCGCCCGATGCCGTGGCCGCAGTATTCCCGCACCACCGAGTAGTAGTTGGCCTCCGCGTACTGCTGGATCACATGGCCGATGTCGCCCAGATACGCGCCGGGCCGCACGACCTCAATGCCTTTATAGAGGCACTCCCGGGTGATGTTGACCAGTCGCTCGGCGTGGGGCAGCGGCTTGCCGACATGGAACATGGCGCTGGTGTCGCCGTGGAAGCCGTCCTTGATGACGGTGATATCGATATTGATGATGTCGCCATCCTTCAATACCTTCTTCTCGGACGGAATGCCGTGGCAGACCACATCGTTGACCGAGGTGCAGATCGATTTGGGAAAGCCGTTGTAGTTGAGTGGCGCGGGGATGACCTGCTGCACATTGACCATGTAGTCGTGGCAGATGCGGTCCAACTCCGCGGTGCTGATGCCGGGTTGGACGTGGGGAGCAATCATTTCCAGCACATCGGCGGCCAGCCGGCCGGCCTCGCGCATGATGGCGATCTCAGCGGGGGTTTTGATCGTGACAGTCATCTGAAGCCTTGGCGTTCCAGGGTGTTGGTTCTGCGTGAGCGGCGGGTATTGTAAGGGAAACCTTGGATAAAGTCTGACGCTTCCAAGGGTCTGACGCTGGACGTCTGACGCGGAACAGCGATGCCAGCGGGAGGGTGTTTCTGTGCCGCTGGTCTGGTTGCGCGCTGGATGGGCGCTATCTCCCTGAAGACCCTTCTGGTTTTTTGCGTCCAGCGTCCAGCGTCAGACGTCACTGGCTTCCGCCCGCCACCTGTGCTATAAAGCGCGCCCCCGGGGCTTCGAGCCGGGGAAATTCACACACACACCGTCACAGAGTCCTGGGTGTTCCGTAGAGCGGAATGGGTCTCTGGGGTGTGTGGAGGAACCAACCCAATCTAGGTACTTATCTATGTCGCAAGTAAGCATGCGTGAAATGCTGCAGGCCGGTGTGCACTTTGGCCACCAGACCCGCTATTGGAACCCCAAGATGTCCCAGTACATCTTCGGTGCCCGCAACAAGATTCATATCATCAACCTGGAACAGACCGTTCCGGCCTTCAACGAAGCGCTGGACGTGATCCGCAAATTGGCGGCCAACAAGAACAAGGTGTTGTTCGTCGGCACCAAGCGCGCCGCCGGCAAGATTCTCAAGGAGCAGGCCCAGGCTTGCGGTATGCCCTACGTCAGCCATCGCTGGCTGGGTGGCATGCTGACCAACTACAAGACCATTCGTGCATCGATCAAGCGTCTGCGCGACCTGGAGACCCAGTCCCAGGACGGCACCTTCGACAAGCTGACCAAGAAAGAGGCGCTGATGCGCCGCCGCGCGATGGAGAAGCTCGAGCTGTCCATCGGTGGTATCAAGGACATGGGCGGCCTGCCCGATGCGCTGTTTGTGATCGACGTGGACCACGAGCGCATTGCGGTGCAGGAAGCCAACAAGCTGGGTATTCCGGTTATCGGCATTGTCGACACCAACAGCGACCCGGCCGGCGTCGACTACGTCATCCCTGGCAACGATGATGCGATCCGCGCCATCAAGCTGTACGCCAGTGCTGTCGCCCAGGCGGTGCAGGCCGGTCGCGCCGATTCCGGTGCGGCGGTTGCGCGCGACGAATATGTCGAGGCGGCCGG
>JAVEVZ010000228.1:0-4963 GCA_034004805.1 Spongiibacteraceae bacterium
GGCCGGTGACGCGCACCCCCAGGGCCCTGGTGCCCAGGCTGCTCGCCAGGCCCGCCTTGACCAGATTGTTGACCGACACCGCGATCACGATGCCGAAAACGGCGGTGTCGGGGGTCATTTCACCCTGGGACAGGCGCGCCAGGGACAGCGTGATGGCGTTGACGTCCGCGATCCCGGAGGCCACCGCGACCATATACACCCCGGCGTCCCCCAGCCACAGCCGAAACCATTCCGCCAGCACCGGGATAATGCCCAGCATCGCGCCGAAACCCAGCGCGGTCTTCAGGTCCAGCGGGCTCTGGCTGGGTGCCGGCGGCGGCTCCGACTGGTGGCTCACATGGCGGCGCCAGATCACCAGGGCCGGCAGGTACAGGCACACGGTCATCACAAGGGTCACCGGCAGCAGTGGTGCAAGCAGGGCCGGGTTGAACAGGGCGCAGTACAGCAGGATGCGCCCAAACATGGTGCCGCAGGCCAGCAGAATACCCGCGGCCAACAGCGGGCTCAGCGCCTCTGCGGTCCTGGATTGGCGGGCGTAGTGCAGGGTCAGCGCGGTGGATGCGCTCAACCCGGCAAATAAACTGGTGAGCAGAATGCCCTTTTCGGTGCCCGCCACCCGCACCGCGAAATAGCCGATAAACGAGATCGAGGCGATCAGCACCACCATCCACCAGATGGTATAGGGGTTGAGTGCGCCGCCGGGCCCGAATTCGCGGTTTGGCAGCAGCGGCAGCACCACCGCCGAGATCAGCAGCAGCTTGAACGCCGCGTCCAGCTCATGGGCCTGCAGCTTGGCGATGAGCTGATGGATTTCCTGCTTGTTGTCCAGGATCAGAGTGGTGATCACCGCGGCGGCGGTCGCCAGGCCGACATCCATCGCCACCGCGATCGCACCGAAGCAGAAGGTCAGCAGCACGCCGATCACCCCGGTAATGCTGTAGTCGCGGGTTTCCTCCATGCGCGCGCGGTAAGCCATGACCGCGCTGGCGGTGACGGCGATGATCATCAGCGGAAACACCCAGGCGGTGATGGCCTGGGCCAGCAGCGCGGAGATGCCGCCCAGCAGGCCGATCAGGGCGTGGGTGCGAATGCCCGCCACGCGCTCGCCGGATTTGCGTTCGCGGGACTCCCAGCCGCGTTGCAGACCGATGAGCGCGCCCAGCAGCAGCGCCGCGCCCAGGCGCAGCAGGTGGTCGTTGCTGGCAATAAACTGCTGGGTAAACTCATCCATCGACGGCGGCGCTCGGCTGGCGCGGGGCGACGTCGTCGAGATCCGGGGAGCTGGCATCCGGCTCGTCCAGGCGTGAGCCCATCTGCACCCTGGCGCCTGCCACCAGCGCCGGATCCCAGCGCAGGGCGTCCTGGCCAAACAGCAGCACCACGGTGGAACCCAGCTTGAAGCGCCCCATTTCCGCGCCGCGGGCCAGGCTGACCGGCGCCGGCAGCTGCTGGTAGTCGGTGGTGACCGGCGCCCGCGGCGGCGGCGCGATCTGCCCTGCCCACACGGTTTCGATGGCGGCGACGATCATCGCGCCCACCAGTACCACGGCCATGGGCCCGCGCTCGGTGTCGAACAGGCACACCAGTCGCTCGTTGACGGCGAACAGTTCATCGACGTTTGCGACCGTGGTCTGGTTCACGGAAAACAGCCTGCCCGGGATATAGCGCATCCAGCGCAGGGTGCCGGCCAGCGGCATATGCACGCGGTGGTAGTCCCGGGGCGACAGATAGATCGTCGCGAAACGCCCGTCGGCAAACAGCTGGGCTTCCTCGCGATCGCCCCCCAGCAGGGCCTGGGTCGTGAACTGTTTGCCCTTGGCCTGGACTATCCGGCCGGCGTGGATATCCCCCAGCTGGCTGATGGCGCCATCGGCGGGGCACAACACGCCGCGCTCCGCCAGTGGCCGCGCGCCCTCGGCGAGCGCGCGGGTAAAAAAGGCATTGAAGTGGATATAGCTCTCGGCGGTGGGGCTGAGCGCCTCGCCCATGTCGACCTTGTAACGGCGAATAAAAGCGCGGATCAACGGATTTTTGATCCAGCTGATGCGGCACTCCGCGAGCGCGCCGACCAGCCGCGACAGCAGGTGGTGGGGCAGTAGATGCTGCAGAAAGATAAACAGGGTGTTCAGCATGGCAACTCGTCTTTGGTGGATGGTCGATGCCTGGTCATGGGGCGGTTGCGCGGCGGACTGAGCGCCTGGCGCGGTGGATCAACGGCCGATTGTAGCGGATCAGGCCAGCTTTAACGGCGTCCATCGTCCTGGTTGGCAGTGAGCGCCCGGGCTCAGACCTCCAGTTCCGCCGCTATCTGTTCGAAGCTGGCCAGCCGGCGGGGGTGAATGTCGCCGCTGGCTACTGCGGCGCGCAGCGCACAGCCCGGATCCTGTTGATGGCGGCAGTCGCGGAACTTGCAGTGGCCCAGAAACGGGCGGAACTCGCGAAACCCCAGCAGCAGCTGTTCGCGGTCCATATGCCACAGGCCGAATTCGCGGATGCCGGGCGAGTCGATCAACTGGCCGCCGCTGGGAAAATGGAACAGGCGCGCAGTGGTCGTGGTGTGGCGGCCCAGGCCGGATTGTTCAGACAGCGGCCCGGTCCGGGTATCGGTGCCCGGCAGCAGCGCGTTGACCAGCGAGGACTTGCCGACACCCGACTGGCCCACGAACACACTGGTCCAGGATGCCAGCGCTGTGCGCAGATCGCTCAGGCCCTGATCGGTGTGGGTCGAGGCCTCCAGCACCGTGTAGCCGATCCGGCGGTAGGGCGCGAGCAGGTCGTCAAACCCGGGGCGGTGCGCGGCGTCGATCAGATCGGCCTTGTTGAGCACGATGGCGGGCTCGATACCCACGGACTCCGCGGCCACCAGGTAGCGGTCGATCAGCGTGGCGTGGGGCTGGGGGGCGACAGCGACCACCACCACGATGCGGTCAATATTGGCGGCGACCGGCTTGAGCCTGCCGTAGCGGTCCGGCCGCGACAGCAGTGATTTCCGCGGCAGCACGGCGACGATCACAGCCCCGAGACTGCCATCGCGCCACACCACCTGATCACCCGCCACGAGATCGCCCAGATTGGCGCGCAGATGGCAGCGCTGGCGGCTACCGTCTTCGGCCTCGATCTCTACCTGGGTGCCGAAATGCGCGATCAGCAAGCCAGTCTGCTCGGGGCCCAGGGTGTTGTCCTCCAGCAGGGCCGGCGTCCGGGTTTCGCGGCGCTGCGCGCGCTGGGCCCGCTCTTCCTGGACCTTGTTGATGCGCCAGGCCTGGCGGCGGGTCAGTCGACGTTTTGACATTGAGGGTTTCCGGAGCAGGGAAATACCGCAAGAAACCGTGGAAGCACTGTTGCGCTCTTCAGAGCTCCCTTAAGCGGGCTGCGGCCATTATTGCCCGGGCCATTTGCTACAATCCAGCGTTCGCCGTTGAGGAGTGCCACCATGTCGCGGGATTTGCGTTTAATCTGGATTGATCTCGAGATGACGGGGCTGGACCCCCAGCGCGACCATATCATTGAGATTGCCACCATCGTCACCGACAGCGACCTCAACACGCTGGCGGAGGGCCCGGTGCTGGCGGTCCATCACAGCGAGGCGGTGATGGCCGGCATGGACGAATGGAACACGCGCCAGCACGGCCAGTCGGGCCTCACCGCGCGGGTGCGCGACAGCCGCATCACGGTGCGCGAGGCGGAGCAGCAGACCCTGGCGTTTCTACGGCAGCATATCGACTCCGGGGTTTCGCCCATGTGCGGCAACAGCATCTGCCAGGACCGGCGCTTTCTGGCCCGCGAAATGCCGGAGCTGGAGCGCTACTTCCACTACCGCAACCTCGACGTCTCCACCCTCAAGGAACTGGCGCGCCGCTGGCGCCCCGATGTGCTGGCGGGCGTCAAGAAATCCGACGCGCATCTGGCGCTGGACGATATCCGCGACTCCATCGCCGAGCTGCGCCATTATCAGGAGCGATTTATACGTCTGACGATTGAGGAGTCTGACGTCTGACGCTGGACGTCTGACGCTATACGCAAGACGCAAAACGCAAAACGCAAAACGCAAGACGCAAGACGCAAGACGGAAGACGCAAGACGCAAGACGCAAGACGCAAGACGGAAGACGGAAGACGGAAGACGGAAGACGGAAGACGGGAGACGGGAGACGGGAGACGCAAAACCGGCAGCGGCGTTGATCTCGACATAAGCAACAATGCCTGTTATTTGCCCTTGCCTCGTTACTGGCACGGCCAGAGCGTCTCCCGTCCAGCGTCCAGCGTCCAGCGTCAGACGTTTCCAGACGCTATCGGCCGCTTGCGCGCCTGTTCGGCGAGCGCCCACGCGACATGCTCCCGCACCAGCGCGGAGGGGTGGTCGCGGCGCTGGTGCAGGGCGCTGATCAGCGCATGGCTCCAGGGGGCGTTGCCCAGGGCGACGGCGAGGTTGCGCAGCCAGCATTCATAGCCGATGCGGCGTATCGCCGAGCCTTCGGTGTTGCGCATAAAAGTGGCTTCATCCCAGCCGAACAGATCCACCAGCCTGCTGGCGGCCAGCCCGTGGCGGGGCTGAAAGTCCTGGTGTTCGGTGGGCGCTGAAAACTTGTTCCACGGACACACCAGCTGACAGTCGTCGCAGCCGTAGATGCGGTTGCCGATGGCGCGCCGGAACTGTTCGGGAATGCTGCCCCTCAGTTCGATCGTCAGATAGGAAATGCAGCGCCGGGCGTCGACCTGGAACGGCGCGACAATGGCCCCGGTGGGACACACATCGAGGCAGGCCGTGCAGCTGCCGCAGTGCTGGGTGGTTTGCGGCGGGTCCACCGGCAGTGGCAGGTCGGTGTAGATCTCGCCCAGAAAAAACCACGAGCCGGCGCGCTCGTTGATCAGCATGGTGTTCTTGTCGATCCAGCCCTGGCCGGCCTTCTCGGCGAAGGCGCGCTCCAGCACCGGCGCGGAGTCCACCAGCGCGCGGTAGCGGT
>JAVEVZ010000229.1:0-4954 GCA_034004805.1 Spongiibacteraceae bacterium
GTCTCCACGTGGTAGGCGCCGATATGCTGCGTGATACCACCGGCCTCGCCACTGGCGACGCGGGTTTTGCGGATATGGTCCAACAGCGAGGTCTTGCCGTGGTCGACGTGACCCATGACGGTCACTACCGGCGCCCGCGGCGTCGGCGTACCTTCGTTGCTGGCCAGCTGCGCTTCGAGACTGTCCTCCAGCACGGAATCCGACACCATCACTGCGGTGTGACCCATACCTTCAACGACCAGCTGTGCCGTTTCGCGATCCAGCGGCTGGTTGATGGTGGCCATAACGCCGAGCTTCATCAGCTCGCGGATGACCTCCGCAGCCTTGACAGCCATCTGCTGCGCCAGCTCCGCAACCGTGGTGATTTCTCCTACCTTGACATCCCGCACCATTTTCTCCGTGGGCATCTCAAAGGAGTGACGCTTGCTATCAGGCAACAACTTGAGAGTCTTTTTACGCCGCGCACGCGCCTCTACCTCTCCTTCGGAGAGCAGCCCGTCCACATGCAGATTATGGCCGCGATCTTTGCCGCGACCCTTGCCACCGGGTGCGACATTTGCACCCTTGCGGGGCTTCTTGGCAGCGCGCGCCGCGTCATCGTCACCACGCTCACGCTCCTTCTTCTTGACCCTTGCGCGTTCAGGGTCGCCGGCGGGCGGCTCTGCAGCCACCGGCGCCGCGAGTTTTTCACGCGCCTTGCGCTCTTCTTCCGCACGCTTGGCGGCGAGGGCAGCTTCATGGGCAGCCTCTTCCTCCGCCTCCTGCTCACGGCGGCGCTGTGCGGCTTGCTGGCGCAGTATTTCAGGGTCCATCTGCGACTTGTCGAGCTTGATCTCGACCTTGCGCTTCGCCGAGGGCCGCGCGGGCTTGGACGGCTTGGGCGGCTCGGCCTCGACCACCGGCTCGGGCTCACGCTCACTCTCGCTGACCGGCGCCGCGGACTCCACCACTTCGCCGGCCTTCTCGCCCGCGTCCTCTGCTGTCACTTCCTTCTGCGTATCCTTCGGCGGAGCGGACTCCGACGCGGCGACGGGCGCTTCAGCCACCGGCACGGGGGCATCCTGCGCCGGTGCGGTGGCCGCGGCCACCACCTCCGGCGAGCGCGCGACTTCATCCGCCGGCTCGACTGCCTCGGCCGCCAGCTCCGAGGCATCCCGCTTCACGTAGGTACGCTTTTTGCGGATTTCGACATTGACCGTCTTGCGGGCGCTGCCGGACCCCGTTTTGAGGGTACTGATGGTTTTCCGCTGCAGGGTGATCTTGCGAGGCGCCGTGGGCGACTCACCGTGGCTGCTCTTGAGAAACGCGAGCAGCGTTTGCTTGTCCTCGTCAGACACCACTTCATCAGCGCTGACATGCGACAAACCGGCCTCTTTCATCTGCTTGAGCAGGCGCTCAACCGGCGCACCTACCACTTCGGCCAGTTGGCTAACTGTCACTTCCGCCATTCAATCGTTCTCCCGTCCCCGGCTATTGCTGTCCATTCAGACTCCGCATATAGGGGGATTTCAGTGATTCTGCTGCTCGGCCTCGGCAAACCATGGTGCCCGGGCCGTCATGATCAATTCACCTGCGCGCTGCTCGTCGATACCTTCGATATCCAGCAGGTCTTCAACCGCTTGTTCCGCCAGATCCTCCATGGTGATAATGCCGCGGCCCGCCAGCAGGTAAGCGAGATGGCGCTCCATGCCGTCCATGGTCAACAGATCCTCTGCGGGTTCGCGCCGGCCCAGTTCCTCTTCATCGGCAATCGCCTTGGTCAGCAGGGCGTCCTTGGCGCGGGCGCGCAGCTCTTCGGCTATTTCTTCATCGAAGCCGTCGATGCTCATCATTTCTTCAAGGGGTACGTAGGCCACCTCTTCGAGGGTGGTGAAGCCTTCATCGACCAGCACACCGGCTACATCTTCATCCACGTCCAGGCTGTCAATGAACAGTTGCAGGGTCTGTCCCGTCTCCTGCTCATGCTTGGCCGCCATCTCCTCAACGCTCATGACGTTGATTGCCCAGCCGGTAAGTTCGGCTGCCAGGCGCACATTCTGGCCCCCGCGACCGATAGCCTGGGCCAGGTTATCCTCGGCCACGCCCACATCCATGGTGCGGCTGTCCTCGTCCACCACGATGGACTCGACTTCCGCCGGCGCCATCGCGTTGATGACCAGCTGCGCAGGGTTGTCGTCCCACAGCACGATATCCACGCGCTCGTTGGCCAGTTCGCCGGACACCGCCTGCACCCGCGAACCCCGCATGCCCACGCAGGCGCCCACGGGGTCAATGCGGCCGTCGTTGGTTTTGACGGCAATTTTGGCCCTTGAGCCCGGATCGCGTGCCGCGGCGCGGATTTCGATCACCTGCTCGGCTATTTCCGGCACTTCGATCGAGAACAACTCGATCAGCATCTCGTTGCAGGCGCGGCTCAGCAGCAGCTGCGGGCCACGCGCATCGGGGGATATCTCCTGCAGGATGGCGCGCACCCGGTCTCCGACCCGGAATACTTCCCGTCCCACCAGCTCTTCGCGGGGCAGCAGGCCTTCAGCATTGTTGCCGAGATCGACGATGATGTTGTCGCGGGTCACCTTCTTTACCGAACCGTTGACCAGTTCGCCAACCCGATCGCGGTACTCTTCCACCACCTGGGCGCGCTCAGCTTCACGCACCTTCTGCACGATGACCTGCTTGGCGGTCTGCGCGGCTATGCGACCGAACTCGACGTTCTCGATCTGCACCTCGTACACATCGCCGACTGCGAGCGACGGGTCCTTTTCAGCAGCCTCTTCCGTAGTGAGCTGGGTGCCGAGCTCGGCAAGCACTTCGTCGCCGACCACTTCCCAGCGCCGGAACGTCTCATAGCTGCCCGTGGCGCGATCAATCACCACGCGGATATCGGACTCTTCCTCGTAACGCTTTTTGGTGGCAGTGGCCAGCGCCTGTTCTATGGCCTCGAAAATAACATCGCGCGGCACGCCCTTCTCGTTGGACACCGCTTCCGCGACCATCAGAATTTCTTTGTTCATCGCTCGCCTCGTTTCACACAACTGCCAACAGGCACGTGCTCTGACATTCGCAACACTTACTCAAAGCGGGGCACAACACGAGCCCGCTCCACCAGCTCGTAGGGCAACAGGTACTCGTGGTCGTCGACCTGCAGTACCAGTTCTTCATCCTCAATCGCAGTCAGTATCCCGCTGAATTTGCGGCGCCCGTCAAAAGCGCTGCGCAAACGTACCGCGATCTCACTGCCTATATACGCCTGAAACTGCGGCAGGGTATACAGCGGCCGATCCATGCCTGGCGACGACACTTCCAGGGTGTACTCACCGGCGATGGGGTCCTCCACATCGAGTACCGCGCTCACCTGACGACTCACCTTTGCGCAGTCTTCAATGGCGACGCCAGTTTCGCTGTCGATGTAAACGCGCAACAGGCTGAGGCGCCCCTTTATCAGGTAATCAATGCCCCAAAGCTGATAGCCCAGGTCTTCGATCACCGGCGCCAGCATGGCCTCTATCCGCTGTTCTTTAACGCCGCTCATGGCCACCCTGTACATTGACCGCCGCGCAGTCACCACCAACAAAAAATGGGCACTAGGCCCACCACGCGCTGGCGACCACTCCCTGCCAGCAAAGCCCGGCCTACCCCAGGCATCCTGATCCCACTTCTTCCCGCCAGTACCCGCCAAGCCAGGCAGAAGCCGTTATACCGGCGACTCATTAATGGGCCGGCTAACAAAAAGCCCCTGAAAAGGGGCTTTTTGTTTACTTCTTCACCAGCCTCAGCCGGCGAGCCACTTTGAAATCGCCCCAAAGCCAGCCAAACGGCGGGCTTCGAGGCGCGGAATTATACCGGCGCGGCGAATCCAGGGTCAAGGTAAAACACCAGTTGCGGGCGAGGCCGGCCGCTGCGCGCCGGCGGGTCCGCCCGACCCGGGCCTGGGCGCCACGCCGGCCATGCCCTGGCCGCATGCCTCCCATTACTCCACCTGCACCCAACAGGAGCAGACTCGTCCCACCCGCATCGCGGACCACCGGGCGGGGCTTGTTCAGTCGCGCTATCGTAGTTAATATCCAGGTCTTAAAAACACCCTCTCCGAAAACACCGAGACCCAGCCCATGAAAGCGATCATGCTGCACGGCCCGAACGATCTGCGCGTGGCGGACCTGCCCCAGCCCCGGCCCGGACCCGACGACGTCGTGGTCAAAGTGGCCGCTTGCGGCATCTGCGGCACTGATATCGGCTTTACGGCACTGGGCGGCATGAGCGGTCCGTCCGACATCGCCATGGGACTGGGGCATGAACTGTCCGGCACGGTACACGCGGTGGGAGCGAACGTCGGCCATCTGCCCGTCGGTACCCGGGTAGTGGTCAACCCCACCTCCGAGACCAATATGATCGGCTCGGGCGGCGCCGGGGGGTTTGCCGAGTACCTGCTGGTCAAGGAGGTCGCGCCCGGCCTCCACGTATTCCCTATCCCCGACACCCTGAGCTTCGCCCAGGCTGCGCTGACCGAGCCGCTGTCCGTCGCACTGCACGGCGTCAACCGTGCCAACGTCGGCCCCGGCAACCGCGTTGCCGTGTTTGGTGCCGGCCCCATCGGCCTGGGCGTGGTGCTGTTTCTGCGCCAGCGCGGCGTCGACGACATCGTCGTGTTCGATATGTCGGAGCAGCGCCTGGCGCGCGCTCGCCGGCTGGGCGCCGACGCGGCGCTCAATCCGGCCCGGGTCGATGTCCGCGAAGCGCTGGCAGAGCGCCACGGCGCCGGCACCCTGTACGGCTGGCCCACCGTCAACACAGACACCTTTATAGAGGTGTCGGGAGCGGCGCGGGTCATACCCGACGTCATCGCAATGGCCCCCCTGCACGGCCACCTCGTGGTGGTGGCCGTGCACCACAAACCGGTCCCGGTGGACTTCCAGACCGCGCTCGGCAAGGAGCTGCATATCAGCACCTCTCTGGCCTA
>JAVEVZ010000230.1:0-4934 GCA_034004805.1 Spongiibacteraceae bacterium
GCCCGCACCCTTCACGCACTTCCGGATGAGCTTTTATGACCGACAGCCACATCGAATCTTCCGACCAGGTCAGCACCAGTCCCCGCGCCAATGCCCGCCCTGTCGCGCGCAAAGTGGTGCGCGGTGAAAAACTGCGCGGTGCGGAAAAAGTGGCGCGCATTCCGGTCAAGGTCATTCCCACCGTCGAGCTGCCGGTCAAGCCCGACTGGATCCGCGTCAGGATGCCCATCAGCCCGGAAGTCACGCGCATCAAGCGCATACTGCGCGAGCACAAGCTGGCCTCGGTCTGTGAAGAGGCGCAGTGCCCCAATCTGGGCGAGTGCTTCAGCGGCGGAACGGCGACCTTCATGATCATGGGCGATATCTGCACGCGGCGCTGTCCGTTTTGCGATGTGGCCCACGGCCGCCCCAACGCCCTGGATGCCAATGAGCCTGTGGCACTGGCGCAGGCCATCGCCGAGATGGATCTCAAGTATGTGGTGGTGACCTCGGTGGACCGCGACGATCTGCGCGATGGCGGTGCCGGGCACTTCGCCGCCTGCATTCAGGAAACTCGTGCCCGGATGCCCGGTATACGCATTGAAGTGCTGGTGCCGGATTTCCGCGGGCGGATGGACATCGCGCTCGACATACTGGCGGCTGAACCGCCGGATGTATTCAATCACAACCTTGAAACCGTGCCCAGTCTGTACGCCCAGTGCCGCCCGGGATCGGATTACCAGTGGTCACTGGATCTGCTCAAGCGCTACAAGGAACGGCGCCCCGATGTCCTGACCAAGTCCGGCCTGATGGTCGGTCTGGGCGAGACAAAGGAAGAGTTGTTGCAGGTGCTGGAGGACATGCGCCGCCACGATATCGATATGTTGACCATCGGGCAGTATCTGCAGCCGTCCCGCAATCACCTGCCGGTGGCGCGGTTTGTCCACCCCGATGAATTTGCCGAATACGAGCAGGTGGCGAACCGGCTGGGCTTTCTGAGTGTCGCCTCCGGCCCCCTGGTGCGCTCGTCCTATCACGCCGACAAGCAGGTGGACCTGAGCAAGCTCAAGGCGCGTTGAAAAACGGATTGAATCCACTGCACCGGCTCCGGTGCAGTATTCCCGCCGGCATTATCCCGCCTGCAGTTGGCTGATAAAGCGATCGGCCTCCTTGATGGCGGCTTCCATGGCGCTGATCAGTTTGTCGACTTCCCGGTTTATGGAGACCACTTCGCCCTTGATGGACTGGATGGCGCGCGCATTGAGGTTGTGTTTGAGGTAGAGCACCTGGTCGCGCATGGCGTCGAGCGCCGGGTCCAGCCGGGCCTCGGCGCGGCGCATGGTCTTCAAAAGCTGGGCGTACTGCCTGCGGGTGTCGTTCAGCTTTGCCTGGCTGTCGCGCTTTAGGTTGGCGTTGGTGTAGAGATCGATTTCGTCCTCCCACTCCGCGAACAGAGCGTCTGCCACCGACTCGATATCACTGATGCGCTCGCGCACTGTCTCAGCCGCTTCTTCGCTGTCTTCGAACTCGCTGTTCAGCTTCCTGTAGGCGGATTCCAGTTCGCCGCCGTCGAAGCTCACCGTGGCCTTGAACTGTTCCAGCGCGGAGCGGAACTGCTCCTGGGCCTCCTGTTGCGAGTCCCGGGCCTTCTCCACGCGCTTGGTCATAATGTCGCGCTTTTCAACGCCGAGCTTTTCCCAGACGCTGTAGTAAGTCGATTCACAACCGGCTGTCAGCAGCGCCAGCCCCATCGCCAGTATTCGGATTGTGCTCATGTGTTCTTCCTTTATGTTGTCTGGCAGCGGTTTGAGCGCGACGCACCGGTGCCGGCTACTGGTGGGTCACAATTGTGGAGCGCAGCAGCCCGCCGAGAGTCCCTTGCCAATAGTAGTGAGAGGCGCCCGGCCCCACAAGCTAACCCGTTCGGCCCTTGCCAAGCAGATATTCCAGTGCCGCGCCTTGGCTGCCGGGGCGTAACGGACGCTGTTCGCGGCATCGTGCCGGCACCTCTGCTGTGGCGAGCAGGCGATTGGCCAACCCGCAGTGTTTGCGACTAAAATCGGCAATTATTTAAGGGCAGTAAAATTTGGTAGTGGGCATTGGGCGTTTTGACCGATCGACCTGTCAACGCAGCGCCCAGCGGTGCACAAAATTCGCTATCTGATCCTGCCTTCGTTGCGACAGCTACACGCCCGCTCGTGTTTATCAATATATGACTGCAGACGTTTGTCGTTGTCTTGCTGGATGCGGATGTGTAACGCATTGCCGAAAGCTCAACCCGGGTGGTGTGAAAGCTCGCGCTGTGTGTGATGGTGAAATTCGGCGCGCGGCGACCGGCGTCGTCTGTATCATAGAGCGAGAATCGGGATCGGGACCGTTAGCACTGTGCAGTTACGCAGCATCATTCAATGTCCGCACTGCGGCTTCAAGGTCACGGAGCGCATGCCCACAAGCGGCTTTCAGCGGGAATGGCGCTGTCCGGCCTGCGAGCGGCTTGTGCAGGTATCAGCAGCAGAGTGTTGCGTATTCTGCCGGTACGGCAGTGTGCGCTGTCCGGCGCGGCAGAGCGCGGAGCCATAATCGGCTACCTGACCGGTTGCCGGACGCGCCGGCGTCAAGATGCGAGCAGGTCGAACAGCTATGACGTCGCGATTGCCGCAGCCCTCAGGCATTCTGAATCGATATCAGGCAGCCGGTGCTGCGGCGCGGGCGGGTGGTACTCCAGGCCAGAAACTCCGCACAGTGTTTGTCGACACAGTAGTCGGCGAGGTCCAAAAAGGGCGGGCGCCCCGGGTCGGCCAGGAGAATCTGTTTGACGCCGGCGCGCACAGCCCGGTTGACCAGGTTTTTCAGGACCACCGCCAGCTCGTCCCAGAAGCAGATGTCGGCGCCGATAATCACATCGTACTGGCCCAGCATCCCGGTCGTGAGTTTTTCAAATCGCGCGCAGTGGGTGGCAATGGCGACACCGTTTTCACGGGCGTGCAGCTCCAGGTAGGGAAACACGGCGCTGTCGGCGTCGACGCCCGTCACCTCCGCCCCGAACTGTTTGGCGCAGAAGATGCCAGCGGGCCCCCAGCCACAGCCTAGTTCCAGCACTCTTGAGCCCGCGGGCAGGGGGTGCTTCTTCAGATAGTCCATGATCAGGAAGCTCGATCCCCAGGTCTTGTTGCCGTGTATGGATGGCGTTTCGCTGGCGCGCTTGAGGCGGCGAATATCGGGATGCTGGCTGGTGAGCAAGGTGATGCCGTAAGCGCGGCGACGGGTAGGGCGGGATTGGCCTGCCAAGATAAACTCCTGTGTGCCTGGCTGGATCGCAGGCCGCTATTGTAGCCGTCGCTCCGGTAGATTTGTACGAGGCGGGCCTCGGGTTGCCGCAATTCGTGCTCATCTCATGGGCCGTACTTGCAGCCGCTGCGGCAGCATCAACTACACTGGAGACGGCTGTATTCCGGAGAGTCATGTGATGACGGGGTTTGATTGCGATCTGCTGGTGATAGGCAGCGGGCCGGCAGGGGAGAGCGCGGCCATCAATGCCGCCAAGCGCGGCCAGCGAACCGTGGTAGTGGATGAATCGGAGTGGGTTGGCGGAGCCTGTACCCATCGCGGCACCATCCCCTCCAAGGCACTGCGGCATATGGTGCGACAGGTCATGCGCTTCAACAGCAATCCGATATTTCGCGATATCGGTGACCCGCGCACGATCAGCTTCGAGCGCCTGCTGGCCCACACCGAGGAAGTGGTGCGCAAACAGGTGCGGATGCGCAGTAAGTTCTATTACCGCAACGGTGTCGATGTGCGCCATGCGCGTGCGGCGTTTGTCGATCCGCATACCCTGGATTTGTTCTATAACGACGGTGCCCGGGATCGGATCAGCGCCGAGAGTATTGTTATCGCCAGCGGTTCGCGGCCCTATCATCCGCCCGAGATCGACTTCAGCCACCCACGGGTGCGCGACAGTGACTCGATACTTGATCTCAAGGATACGCCGCGCAAGGTTCTGATCTATGGGGCGGGCGTTATCGGCTGTGAGTATGCATCCATATTCTCCGGTCTGGGCGTCAAGATTGAGCTGGTCAACACCCGCGACCGGCTGCTTGAATTTCTCGACGATGAAATTTCCGATGCGCTGAGCTATCAGCTGCGCGATCACGGCGTGATGGTGCGGCACCGCGAGGAGTTTCGCGGCCTGGAGTCCGGTGCTGATGGCGTGGTGCTGTCACTGGCGTCGGGCAAGCGCCTGCACGGCGACATTCTCCTGTGGTGCAATGGCCGCACCGGCAATACCGACAGCCTCAATCTCGCGGCAGCGGGCCTCGGCGCGGATAGCCGCGGCCAGCTGGAGGTTGACGCGCATTATCAGACAGCGGTGCCGCATATTTTTGCCGCCGGCGATGTGATCGGCTGGCCCAGTCTGGCCAGCGCAGCCTATGACCAGGGGCGGTCGGCAGCCGCATCCGCGCGCGGCAAAGAGCACTGCCGGTTTGTCGACAATGTGCCGACTGGCATCTATACGATTCCCGAAATCAGTTCTGTGGGCCGCAACGAGCGCGAACTCACCGAGGCCCGGGTGCCCTACGAGGTCGGCCGTGCCTTTTTCAAGGACACGGCGCGGGGCCAGATCAGTGGCGACGACGTCGGGATGCTAAAAATCCTGTTCCACGCTGAAACACTGGAAATCCTGGGTATACACTGCTTTGGCGGGGAGGCTGCAGAGATTATTCATATCGGGCAGGCGATCATGAAGCAGCCGGGGGCGGGCAATACTCTGCGTTACTTCATCACCACCACGTTCAATTATCCGACCATGGCCGAAGCCTATCGTACGGCGGCGCTCAACGGGCTGAATCGGCTGTAACAGTGCGGTTTTATCCACTGCACCTGACAGCTCAGGCGTCGGTAGTTGCCGCCGGGTCGGGCACGCGGCCGGTGGTGCCGAATTGTTCGGCGATTCT
>JAVEVZ010000012.1:0-23882 GCA_034004805.1 Spongiibacteraceae bacterium
CAGGTGGAGTGCACCATCAACGGTCTTGGAGAGCGCGCGGGCAATGCGTCGCTGGAAGAGATTGTGATGGCGGTGCGCACCCGCCACGATATCTTTCCGGTCGAGACCGGTATCGACGCTTCCTATCTCGTGCCCACCTCCAGGCTGGTGTCGACCATCACCGGCTTTCCGGTGCAGCCCAACAAGGCCATCGTCGGTGCCAATGCGTTTGCCCACGAGTCCGGCATCCATCAGGACGGGGTGCTGAAGCACCGTGAAACCTACGAGATCATGCGTGCGCAGGATGTCGGCTGGTCCACCAACAAGCTGGTACTGGGCAAACACTCGGGGCGCGCGGCTTTCAGGGCGCGGCTCGAGGAACTGGGCGTGACTTTTGATAGCCAGGCTGAGCTGGATACAGCGTTTGCGCGCTTCAAGGAGCTGGCCGACAAGAAGCACGAAATCTTCGATGAGGATCTGCAGGCTCTGGCCTCGGATGTGGTGCCCGCCGACGTACAGGAAAGCTATCGGCTCAAGCGCATGGAGGCGCATATGGTCACCGGCAGCAAGCCCAGTGCGTCACTGACGTTGATCGTGCACGGCCATGAAGCGACGGTCAGCGCGGAGGGAGCCGGGCCGGTGGACGCCGCGTTCAAGGCCATCGAGCAGGTGGCGAACAGCGGGGCGGAACTCAAACTTTATTCCGTCAACGCGATCACCAGTGGCACTGACTCCCAGGGCGAAGTCACCGTGCGCCTGAAGAAGAACGGCACTATCGTCAATGGTTCGGGGGCGGATACCGATATCGTCGTGGCCTCCGTCAAGGCGTATCTCAACGCGCTGAACCTGCTGGCGTCTGGCACCATGCGCGAGCATCCGCAGAAGGAAGGAGTGTAGGCGGTGGACCCGCTGCTGCGGCAGGAATACCTGCAGGTAATGGGTGTCGCGACCTATCGCGCGCGGCGACCCTTGCCGGGGGCCCGGCCCTCGCTGCCGGTGCCCGCCCGGCGCCCGCAGCCCGTTGTCAGGGCGAGCCAGCGTCCCGCAGTTGCATCGCTGCATGTCCAGCAATCCGAACCCGCACCCAGCCCCCGCCGCGAGCTGCCGTCGGTGGACGCTGCCGCTACAGTCCAGGCAATCTCCAGCGCGGATATGCGCCCATCCGGTGGCTCAATCCAGGCGCCACGCTATCAGCTGCTGGTATCGGCCAACGAACGCCTGTTGGTGATCGCCGACGCAGCGGGCGACAGTGCCGGGCGCGAACTGGCGGCCCTGCTGCTCGGCAACCTGCTGCGGGCGGTGTCTGACAGCTCATCCTATCGGAGCGAGTTTGCTTGGCCGCGCTTCCCCGAGCACCCGGAGCTGGATCAGGGGCAGTCTGCCGCGCGACAAGCCTTGTACGCGATGCTGGAACGGATGCCCATACCGGCGCGAAGCCTGTGTCTGGTGTTGGGTGAGAAAAGCCTGGACTGCCTTGGTCTGGCGCCAGGTGATCAGGCGCAACAGTGTCTGGGGCTGCCGCTGTTGCAGGCAGCAGCCCCCGTCGTGCTGGCCAGCGATATTGCGGCAAAGCGCGCGCTCTGGATGCAAATGCGCACGCTGTTGAACCGTGACAGCCATTAGCGTCGGCTTCTTGCTGCCAACTCATGCGCCAGACATGGCAACACTGGAAGCGCAGACCGCCGCCTTTCCCTGGAGCACGGATCAATACCGGGAATCACTGACTGCCGGCTGCTGCGGCTGGTCGATTCGCTGCGATGACCACATGGTAGGCTTTGCGCTGTTCAGCGTGGTGGCCGACGAGGCGAGCCTGCTCAATATTGCGGTGGGCGCGCGCTGGCAGCGGCGCGGACTCGGCAGGCAACTGCTCGCAGAGACGCTGTACCGGCTGCACGCGGGGCGCGGGGTGGTGCGCTGCCTGCTGGAGGTGCGGGTCTCGAACACAGCGGCGCTCAGGCTCTACGAGTCCCTGGGCTTTGAGGTGCTGAGCCGGCGCAAAAACTACTACCGGGCCATTGCTCCGACAACAAGCGGCGGGCGCGAAGACGCGCTGGTCATGCAATGCCAGCTGAGCGGGATGAGCCGATGAATAAACCTACAAATGAATTTACGGGTGAAGACGACAGCGTGCTGGAAACCGACTGGTGGGTGGTGGACATTCCCCCCGAGTGGATAGTGGAGCAGGAGGATGACAGTGTGCTTATCGGCGACGCTGACGGGGTGGGGGTCATTGAGATCAGCACACTGCTGGCCGAGTCCGCCGACACCGGTGGGCCCGATACCGAGGCGCTGTTCAGCCAGCTGAGCCCGGTGCCGGGGCGCGCCACCCAACTCGCCGGTCTGCCGGGCCTTTATGCGACGTTTGAAGACGATGACCAGCACGTGCGCCAGTGGTGCGTGGGCAACAGCAAGCTGGTGCTGGTGGTCAGCTATTGCTGTGATCCCGACGATGCCGGCATGGATGACAGCGCAGTGGACGCCATTCTCGATACTCTGAGCATCGCCACTGCGCTGTTGGATTGAGCGCTGCAATCGACCTGCTCAGGAAATCTGCCCCGTCACCCGAACGCGGCGACTGGTGGCAGCGGGCTCCTCGGCGCGCGTCGACTGGCGTTCCTTGATCTGGCGGTCGATGATATTTTTCAGGGCGATCAGAAACCCGGTCACGATAAACGCGCCGGGCGGCAGGATAGCGACCAGAAAATTCTGGTAGTCGTCCAGCAGCACCAGCTTCCAATGGCTGGCACCGCTGCCGAACAGAAGATCCATATTTGCAAACAGGGCGCCGGTGCCCAGCAGTTCGCGTATGGCGCCCAAGACCACCAGTATCACGCCAAAGCCCGCGCCCATGATAAAGCCGTCGTACATGGCGGGCAGCACGGGGTTTTTACAGGCGAAGGCGTCGGCGCGGCCGAGGATGACGCAGTTGGTGGTGATCAGCGGCAGGAAAATGCCCAGGATCTGATACAGCTCGTAGGCGTAGGCCTGCATCAGTAATTCGATACAGCTGACCGCCGCGGCGATGATCATGACGAAGGTGGGCAGGCGGATGGTGTCCGGCACCACGTTGCGCACCAGTGAAACCACGGTGTTGGAGGCGGTCAGCACGAACATGGTCGCAATGCCCAGGCCGATGGCGTTGACCACCGAGCCGGTGACGGCCAGCAGCGGACACAGGCCCAGCAACTGGACGATGGCCGGGTTGTTTTTCCACAGGCCGTTCAACGACAGTTCACGGTAGTCAGCCACGGGTTTTCTCCTCGGGCGTCAGGCCCAGCAACTCGGCCCGGTGCAGGCGAAAATACTCCAGGGCTCGGTGTACGGCGTTGACGACGGCGCGCGGGGTGATGGTGGCGCCGGTAAACTGGTCGAAGTCGCCGCCGTCTTTCCTGACCGCCCAGCCCTCGGGGCCGGGGTCTGTCAGGGAGCGCCCGACAAAGCCATCGACCCAGTTACTTTTCTTGCGCTCCACCTTGTCGCCCAGCCCCGGGGTCTCCCGGTGGCCCAGCACGCGCACGCCGGCGATGGATCCGTCGACATTGATGCCGATGATGAGGTGGATGTCGTCGGTATACCCGTCCCGCGCCGTTGCCGGCAGGATCACCGCGACCGGCTCGCCCTGAAGGCGGGCGATATGGGCGTTGTCGGGCGCCCGCAGGCCCAGCAGCTTGCTGTCGTCGACGGACACGTTGTCGTCCAGCATCGCGTTGTCATGGCGCTCGCGGGGAATGATTTCAATCAGTGCGCGCTCGGCGGCCAGGCGCTGGTTTTCCGCGATATTGTGCCGGGTGCCGAGGTACGTGCCGGCGATGACGGCGGTCGCCAGCGCTGCGAACAGGCCCAGCAGCAGGGCATTGCGGCTGATAATGACGCTCAACAGCATCAGTGCTTCCCCCGTTGCCTGGCATGGCCGTAGGTGCGCGGCTGGGTGTAGTAATCGAGAAACGGCGCGGCGAAATTCATCAGCAGCACCGCGAACGCCACGGCGTCGGGATAATTGCCCCACTGGCGGATCAGGTAGATCAGTATCCCGATCATTGCGCCGTAGACCAGCCGCCCGCGCACCGAGACGGCGGAGGTGACCGGGTCGGTGACGATAAAGAACGCGCCGAACATGGTGGCGCCGGTCAGCAGGTGGAACAGCGGCGAGCCGCCGGAGGCCGAGCTGCCGCCGTCATAGAACAGCGCCGCCATCAGGCCGAGTCCGGCGAGCATGGCCACGGGGGCGTGCCAGGTGAACACGCGCATGGCCAGCAGAAACAGCCCGCCGGCGAGGAACGCCAGGTTGACCCACTCCCAGCCGTAGCCACCCCACTGGCCGAACAGGGGCGAAGAGGTCCACAGGTCCGCCACCAGCAGGCTGTCGTTCTGCTTGAACACATCCAGGGGCGTGGCCATGGTGGTGGCGTCCAGCGGTGCAGCGGGCACGAACAGGCGGTGGAAGGCATCCACCAGGCCCAGTGGCGCCCCGTCCATGGCGCCGCGCGGGGCCAGCCAGGTGGTCATGGGCACGGGGAAGGAAATCAGCAGCAGGACGTAGCCGGCCATGGCCGGGTTAAAGGGGTTGTAGCCCAGGCCGCCGTAGAGGTGCTTGGCCACCAGAATGGCGAAGGCGACCCCCACCAGGATCAGCCACCAGGGGGCCGCCGGCGGCAGGGCGATAGCCAGCAGCAGAGCGGTAACCAGCGCGCTGCAGTCCTTCAGGTAAAAGCCGATCGGACGTGCGCGCAGGCCCAGTGCCAGGGCCTCGAAGGCCACCGCGGCGGCGGTGGCCCACACGATATTGGCCAGCGTGCCGAAACCGAAGAACCAGGTCAGGGTCAGGACGCCGGGCACGGTGGCGAGCAGCACCAGCTGCATCACCCGCGCGGTGCTCAGGGGGCTGTGGGCATGGGGCGAGGTGACGCGCAGCAGGGCCATCAGTTCGCTCCTTCCCGGCGTTCGGCCAGTTCGCGCTGGGCGCGCTCGAGTTTGTCCGCCAGTTTGGCGACAGCGTCTTCCAGTGCGGCGATATTGTCGCTGCCGTCCGCGCGCGCGGCGTCGAGCTCGGTGCGGGCCTTCGCCAGGCGCTCTTCGAGGCCGCGGGCGGCCTGTTCCGCCTTGTCGCCGGGGGATAGCGTATCCCGCGACGCGCGGGCAGCCATGGCCCGGGCGATGGCATCCTGCGCGGGGTCCGCCGCCGGTGCCGGCACCGAGGTGTTCTCCGCATCGGGCGCCAGGGACGCGAGCTTCTCCCGCAGGCTGGTGACCGACGTTTCAAAGGCGTCGATCTTGTCGGATTTCTGTTCGCGGGCCGCTGCCAGTTTGGCCTCCGCCGCGGCCAGGCGCTTTTCCAGATTGGCGCGCTGGGTGGCAGCGTCTGGCGCGTCGGCCCCTGCGGCGCGTTTTGCCTGGGCGCGGGCGATGATATCGGCCGGGGCGTCGCCGCTGCCGGCTGCATCGTCGGCCGGTGCCGGGAGCGCGGCCAGCGCCTCCTGTGCCTGCCGGAGCCTGGCTTCGGTGTTGGTGACGGCGGTTTCAAAAGCTGCCAGCTTGTCGGAGTTTTCGGCGCGCGCCTCGGCGAGTTTCCGGCGGGCCGCGTCGAGGCGCTTTTCGGCGCTGGCGACGTTCTGCTGCAGCCGCTCCCGCGCTGCGGCCGGGCTCTCGGGGGTATCCGTACCCGCACGCCTGGCCTGGGCGCGGGCGATGACATCGGCGGCGGGGTCGCTGGCCTTTTTGGCCTGAACCCGCGCCAGTGCCGCCGCGACCACATCGGTGCTGGCCTCGGCGCCGGTGTCGCCACGGTCGGCTTTGGGCGCTTTTGCAGCCTGCAGCCGCGCCTGGCGCTTGGCTTCCTTTTCGGCTTCGAGTTGGGCGATGCGCGCCTGGCGGGCTTCAAAGCGCTGCTTGGCGTGCTCCGCCTTGGCCTTTTCTTCGCGCTGCTTGCGGATTTCCGCCTTGCCGGCCCGGTAGTACTGCACCAGCGGAATAGTGCTGGGGCAGACATAGGAGCAGGCGCCGCATTCGATGCAGTCGAACAGATCCTGTGCTTCGAGCTTGTCCCATTCCTTGCCGCGGGCGAACCAGTACATCTGTTGCGGCAACAGGCTGACCGGGCAGGCCTCCGAGCAAAGCCCGCAGCGAATGCAGGCCTGGGCGGGTGGCGGTGGCGGCAACTCCGCGCGGGTGGGCGCCAGTATGCAGTTGGTGGTTTTCACCACCGGCACGCTGAGGTCCGTGATGGCGTAGCCCATCATGGGGCCGCCGATAATCAGCCGGGACAACCGCTCGGGCTCAAAGCCGGACATGTCCAGCAGAAACTGCACCGACGTGCCCAGCAACACCTCGTAGTTGCGCTGCTCGCGGCAGGCTTCGCCGGTGACGGTGGTGATGCGGCTGATCAGCGGCTCGCCGTGCAGCACCGCGCGCGCAATGGCTGCCGCGGTGCCCACGTTCTGGCAGACGATGCCGATATCGGCCGGGAGGCCGCCACTGGGCACTTCGCGGCCGGTGACGATCTGGATCAGTTGCTTTTCGCCTCCCGAGGGATACTTGGTGGGAAATACCACCACCTCGATACCGCTGCCCCGGGCCGCGTTGCGCAGGGCCTCGATGGCCTCGGGTTTGTTGTCTTCGATGCCGATCAGCGTGGCCTCGGTGGGCCGCACCAGATGCTGCAGTATGCGGATGCCGGCGACGATGTCGCTCGCGCGTTCGCGCATCAGCAGGTCGTCGGCGGTGATATAGGGCTCGCACTCGGTGCCGTTGATCAGCAGGGTGTCGATGACCTTGTCCGGGCGGCCGTGCAGCTTGACCGCTGCTGGAAAACCTGCGCCGCCCATCCCGGCAATGCCCGCATCGCGAATCAGGGCGATCAATGCCGCGGGTTCCAGCGCGGTGTAGTCCGCGACCGGCTTGCGCTCGATCCAGCGCTCCTGGCCGTCGGGGTGGATCACGATACAGCGCCCGGGCAGCCCAGAAGGCTGCGGCACCGGACGGTCTTCGATGGCGACGACGGTGCCGGAGGTAGGGGCGTGAACCGGCACCGACACCAGGCCCTTGGCACTGGCGATGACCTGACCCTTCAGCACTGCGTCGCCGACCGCCACCACGGGCTCGGCCGGTGCGCCGATATGCTGGGCCAGCGGCAGCACCAGTTCGGTGGGGATGCCCGCAAAGCGGATCGGCTGCCCCGTGGACTGGTGCTTGTTCTCCGGCGGGTGAATACCACCGTGAAAATCCCACACCTGCCTCATGGCGCCGTCCCCCGGCCGCGATCGCTGGCGATCAGATTTTCCGCGGGCGGCGGCAGGTCCCAGCTCCAGGGTGTCTCCAGCGGCCGCATTTCGATGCAGTCGACGGGGCAGGGTTCAACGCACAGGTCGCAGCCGGTGCATTCGCTGACGATCACGGTGTGCATGTGCTTGGCGGCGCCCAGTATCGCGTCCACCGGGCAGGCCTGGATGCACTTGGTGCAGCCGATGCACTCAGCCTCGCGGATATAGGCCACGCGCTTTTCATCGCCGGCACCTTCCTCGGCGTCCAGCGGCAGCGGTTCCACGTCCAGCAGGTCCGCCAGCGCGGCAATGGTGGATTCGCCGCCCGGCGGGCAGCGGTTGATGGCCTCGCCGTTGGCGATGGCCTCGGCATAGGGCCGGCAGCCCGGATAGCCGCACTGGCCACACTGGGTCTGGGGCAGCAGCGCTTCGATCTGGTCGACAATGGGGTTGCCCTCGGTGCGAAACTTCACCGCGGCAAATCCCAGCAGGGCGCCGAAGGGCAGGCCCAGCGCCAGCAGCGCGATCAACGCGCCGGCGAAGGGGTTGGCAACCAGCCATTCGATCATCGCGTTACCACCACCTCAGACCAGCCCCGCAAAGCCCATAAAGGCCAGTGACATCAGTCCCGCCGTAATCATGCCGATGGCAGCGCCCTTGAAGGGCACCGGTACATCGGCCACCGCCAGCCGCTCGCGCATCGCCGCAAACAACACCAGCACCAGCGAGAAGCCGGCCGCCGCGCCGAAACCGTAGAGGGCCGACTGAACGAAGGTGTGTTCCTTGTTGATATTGAGCAGGGCCACGCCCAGCACCGCGCAGTTGGTGGTGATCAGCGGCAGGTAGACCCCCAGCACCCGATACAACAGCGGGCTGGTTTTGCGCACTACCATTTCGGTGAACTGGACCACCACGGCGATCACCAGAATAAAGCTGATGGTGCGCAGGTATTCCAGCCCCAGCGGCTCCAGCAGCCACTCGAAGGTCATCCAGCTGCAGATCGAGGCCAGGGTCAGCACAAAGGTGGTGGCGCTGGACATACCTATCGCGGTTTCCAGTTTGTTGGAAACCCCCATAAACGGGCACAGGCCGAGGAACTGGACCAACACGAAGTTGTTCACCAGGATCGCGCTGACCAGCAAAAGCGAGACCTCTGCGAGCATGGTCGATACCCTCAAAGCCAATCAATGGCGGCAGGTTACAGCCAGAAAGCTATGGACTACAAGCCAGTAGTGCGGCACTTTGGAGACTTCCGAATCAAGCAGCGCATGGTAAACAAGGCCCGGTTTGCGCTCAAGAATGAATAAAATCTCTACTTATTACAAAAAGGCATATCTGCCGGCCGTCGGTCCTTTTATTTGACGGCCATGCCGGGCGTGGCGCCTTCGTCCGGTGCCAGCAGCCAGATATCCTTGCCGCCCGGTCCCGCCGCCAGCACCATGCCCTCGGACAGGCCGAACTTCATCTTGCGCGGCGCCAGGTTGGCCACCAGTACCACCAGGCGATCCGTCAGCTGCTCCGGCTGATAGGCGCTCTTGATGCCGGCAAAGACCTGGCGCTGGCCCAGCTCGCCCACGTCCAGCTGCAGCCTGAGAAGCTTGTCGGCGCCTTCCACGTGCTCGGCTTTTACGACCCGGGCAACCCGCAGATCGATTTTCACAAAATCGTCGATGCCGATGGTTTTGGCGTCGTCGCTCATGGCGGGCTTGTCCTGTTTCGCATCGGAGGGCGGGGTTTGCGCGGGCGCGCCGGGCTCGGTTGCCAGCAGTGATTGCCGGTTGGCCTCCAGCAGCGCATCGATCTGTTTGGAGTCCACCCGCGCCATCAGGTGCTTGAACGGCTGGATAACCCTGGCGCGCAGCGGCTGCGCGGGATTGACGCCGAGGTCGGCCCAGCGCAGGTTGGGGGTGTTGAACAGTGTCTCGACGTGCTGCACCAGCGCCGGCAGCACCGGTTTCAGAAAGATCGACAGCCGGAAAAAGCCCAGCAAGCAGCGGCTGCATACCGTGTGCAGCTCATCGAAGCGGGCGGGATCCCGGGCCAGCTCCCAGGGCTTGTTGGCGTCGAAGTACTGGTTGACGCGGTCGGCATAGGTCATGATCAGGCGCATGGCGCGGCTGTAGTCGCGGTTTTCGTAAGCCGCCGCCAGGTCGTCGGCAATCTCCGCCGCGCCCACGTAGTCGATATCGGTCGAGGTGCTGCCGAGCAGCTGGCCGTCAAAATGCTTGATCAGAAAGTTCGCCGAGCGGCTGGCGATATTGACGTACTTGCCCACCAGGTCGGCGTTGACCCGCGCGACGAAATCCTCGAAGTTGAGGTCGATGTCTTCCATGCTGCTGTTGAGTTTGGCGGCGAAATAATAGCGCAGCCACTCGGGGTTCAGACCCAGTTCAAGATAGCTCTCGGCGGTGATAAAGGTGCCGCGGCTCTTGGACATCTTGGCGCCGTTTACGGTGAGAAAGCCGTGGGCGTTGATCTGGGTTGGGGTGCGGTAGCCGGCGTTTTTCAGCATGGCCGGCCAGAACAGCGCGTGAAAATAGAGGATGTCCTTGCCGATAAAGTGGACCATCTCGGTGCCGCTGGCCGCGGCCTTTTCCGCATCGAGAAAGTCCGCTTCGGCGATGGTGTTGCCCTGCGCTTTCTGTTTCTCAACATAGTTGCGGAAGCTACCGAAGTAACCCACCGGGGCGTCCAGCCACACGTAGAAAAACTTGTTGTCGCTGCCGGGGATCTGGAAGCCGAAGTAGGGCGCGTCGCGGGAGATATCCCAGTCGCTGAGGCCCGCTTCGAACCATTCGTCCAGTTTGTTGGCCGCCTCGGCCTGGAGTACGCCGGAGCGGGTCCACTGCTGGAGAAAGCGCTGGCAGCGCGGGTCGGAGAGCCGGAAGAAATAGTGTTCGCTGGATTTGCGCACCGGTGCTGCGCCCGATACCACGGAATAGGCGTTGATCAGGTCGGTGGGCATATAGGTGGCGCCGCAGACTTCACAGGAATCGCCGTACTGGTCCTTGGCGGCGCATTTGGGACATTCGCCCTTGATAAAGCGGTCGGGCAGAAACATCTGCTTCACTGGGTCGTAGAACTGTTCCACGTCGCGGCGGGCGATCAGGTCGGCGCTGTCCAGCTTGTTGTAGATGTCTTCGCAGAACAGGCGGTTCTCTTCCGAGTCGGTCTGGTAGTAGTTGTCGAAGCTGATCAGAAAGCCGCCCAGCTCGCCCTCGCCGCGCTTCCAGGCCGCCTGGGCCGCGAGGCCGCCGAAGAAGTCCCGCGCGTGCTCGTGCAGCACCCGGTCAACCAGTGCACGGGGCGAGATACCTTCCTTTTCCGCGCGCAGCATGATGGGCGTGCCGTGCTGGTCCTCGGCCCCCACGTAGTGCACCTCGTGGCCACGCATGCGCTGGAAACGCACCCAGATATCGGTCTGGATATACTCCACCAGATGGCCCAGGTGGATGGCGCCATTGGCGTAGGGCAGCGCGCTGGTGACAAGGATTCTGCGGGGCGTGGTAGAGGACATCGGGCCAGTGGATCCTGTGGTAACTGCCGGGTTGCAAAAAGCGCGGTACTATAGCGCTTTTCACCGGGGGTTTCACCCGCAGAGCCGCGTTCGACGCGGGGTTGACGCACGGCGTTGCCGTGTTTTGCCCGCGCCGTTAGGCTAGGCTCTCGCCCCCTGTATCGCTAATTATCGGAGTCCCCATGAGCACCGCTTTGCGCGCGCAACTCGACGCGAAACTCGCCTCGTTCACCGACCTCACCACTGGCGAGCCCCTGCTCACCACGGCGACGCTGGGTGAGACCCGCCTCAGCGACGGCCAGTTGAGCGTCGAGCTGATACTGGGTTATCCCGCCCTCAGCCAGCGCGAAACCCTGCGCGCGGCGCTCGCCGATCAACTCAAAACCCTGGAGGGCGTGCGCGACGTACAGTTGAAACTGCGCTTCGAAGCGCCGGTCAATCGCGTGGCGCGGGATATGGCCGGTCTCGCCAAGGTCCGCAATATTGTTGCGGTGGCCTCGGGCAAGGGCGGCGTGGGCAAATCCACCGTGGCGGTCAACCTTGCCCTGGCGCTGGTGGCCGAGGGTGCGCGGGTCGGCCTGCTGGACGCCGACATCTACGGCCCCAGCCAGCAGCTGATGCTGGGCGTGGGGCCGGAGCAGCGCCCCCAGCAGGTGCAGCAGAAATACTTTGCACCAGTGATGGCCCACGGCGTGGCCAGTATGTCCATGGGTTATCTCGTTACCGAGCAGACACCGATGGTGTGGCGGGGCCCCATGGCCAGTGGCGCCCTGCTGCAGATTCTGACCCAGACCTGGTGGGATGAACTGGACTACCTGATCATCGACATGCCGCCTGGCACCGGCGACATTCAGCTGACTCTGACCCAGAAAGTGCCGGTGGCCGGTGCAATTATTGTCACCACGCCCCAGGACATCGCGCTGGCAGACGCCCGCAAGGGCATCGAGATGTTCCGCAAGGTGGATGTGCCGGTGCTGGGCATGGTCGAGAACATGGCAGTGCACGTGTGCAGCCAGTGCGGCCACCGCGAACATATTTTCGGCGAGGGCGGCGGGGCGCGCATTGCCCGGCAGTACGAGGCGCCACTGCTGGGCGCGCTGCCGCTGGCGCTGAGTATTCGCGAGGGCGCGGATACGGGCCGGCCGGTAGTGGTCAGCGACCCGCAGGGGGACGCCGCGCAGGCTTTTCTGCAGATCGCGCGCGCCATGGGCGCGGCGCTGGCCCGGCGCGGGCAGGCGCCCAGTGCGTTTCCCGAGATCCAGATCAGCGACGACTGAGGCCGCGGACGCCTGTTTCACCGTTCCGGCGGCGCGGGTAGACTGGCGGGCCGTGATCGGACGGGCGTTTGTGGCGCCCTCGCAATGCGTGCGAACTGCCCGCGATATTCTCGACATTTTCTCGATCGATACGATACGCATAAAGGTGTGATACGAAGCAATGGCAATCAAGGCAGACAAATGGATCCGCCGCATGGCGGAACAGCACGGCAT
Organism: Spongiibacteraceae bacterium; assembly: GCA_034004805.1. Lineage (GTDB taxonomy): Bacteria > Pseudomonadota > Gammaproteobacteria > Pseudomonadales > CAMLJR01 > JAVEVZ01. The sequence goes on from JAVEVZ010000012.1 coordinate 12,243, forward strand.
GATTGAGCCCTTCGAGCCCTACCAGGTGCGCGAGGTCGACGGTCAGCGGGTTATTTCCTTTGGCACATCCAGCTACGGTTACGACGTGCGCTGTGCGCCCGAATTCAAGGTGTTCACCAATATCCATCCCACCACCGTCGACCCCAAGAACTTCGACGAGCGTAGCTTTGTGGATATCAGCGCCGACTATTGCGTGATTCCGCCCAACTCCTTTGCGCTGGCGCGCACGGTGGAATATTTCCGCATTCCGCGCAGCGTGCTCACCGTATGTCTGGGCAAATCCACCTATGCGCGCTGCGGCATTATCGTCAACGTCACGCCGCTGGAGCCCGAGTGGGAGGTCCATGTGACACTGGAGTTTTCCAATACCACCAACCTGCCCGCCAAGATCTACGCCAATGAAGGCGTGGCGCAGATGCTGTTTTTCGAGTCCGACGAAGTGTGTGAAACCAGCTACCGGGACCGCGCCGGCAAGTATCAGGGCCAGCGCGGCGTGACGCTGCCCAAGACGTGATCCGCTGGCGCGTGGCGTGCCGCGCGCTGCAAGATGCCCGGTCGGCTACCGCGATGGTGGCCGGTCGCCGATGACCGAATGAGGATACGCACCATGAGCAGCATACTCGATCGCTTTCGTCTCGATGGCCAGGTGGCCCTGATCACCGGTTCTGGGCGCGGTATTGGCGCGGCCATTGCGCTGGCGTTTGCGGATGCGGGCGCGGACATTGTGCTGTCGGCCCGCAGCCAGAAGGAGCTGGATGCGACCGCCGCCAAGGTGCGCGAGCGCGGCCGGCGCGCATTGACCGTGGTCTGCGACGTGCTGGATGCGGCACAGCGCCAGGCGCTGGCAGACAAGACGATGGCGGAGTTCGGGCGCCTGGATATCCTGGTTAACAACGCTGGCGGCGGCGGACCAAAACCCGCGCTGGCAGTGAGTGACGAGGAGTTCGAGGCGGCGTTTCGCTTCAACGTGACCACCGCGTTTTCCCTGTCGCGCATCTGCGCGCCGCTGATGGCGGCCAGCGCCGGCAAGGGCGTGATCATCAATATTTCCTCGGTCGCCGGCAGCCTGCCGCAGTCTGGGTTCCTGAGCTATGGCGTCGCCAAGGGCGCGCTGAGCTGGATGACCCAGGAACTGGCCCAGGAGTTCGCACCCACGGTGCGGGTCAACGCCATCAATGTCAGCGCGACCCTGACCCAGGCGCTGAAGAATTTCATGAGCGACGACATGGAAAAGGCGATGTCGGCCAAGAACCCCATGGGCCGCCTGTGCGACCCCGAAGAAATTGCCGCAGGCGCCCTGTACCTGGCCTCGCCGGCAGCCGCCTATGTCACCGGCGAACTGCTGGGCATCACCGGCGGCGCAGTGGTATCGCCGTCGGATCTGCCGCGGGCGACTCTGACGTAGGACGTTTGACGTCTGACGTCTGACGTCGGACGTCTGACGCTTTTGGGGTGCGAGCTGCGGAGTCGGGCAGTACTTGGCTGGGCGCCAGACCTAAGATCGAAGCCGGCGGTTCTGATTTTTGCGTCAAGCGTCAGACGTCAAGCGTCAGACCCGTCAAACAATGCGAGGTCAGTGAGTCCTGCTCGGCGCAGCGTCTCCCGTCTCCCGTTTTGCCTTTCGCGTCAGACGTCAGACGTCCGACCCTTCGAACGAAGCCACCACTCCCCGAACCCGGACCTGGCCCTGAGAGTAGCGTCTAACGCTTCCCCCCCTGCACCACGATCGTTCCCTTGTGCTCAAAGGGCACGCTAGGCATCAGGGTCTGTGACAGGAAGGCTTTGCCGCTGAGGTGGTATTCCAGCGGTTTGTCGGGGTTGCCCATCAGGGTCTGGAACAGGCCCAGACCGGCCAGCAGGTCGAGGCTTAGGTCGACGTCCATGCGGGCGTCGCCCAGGGCCGGCAGCACCAGCGCCTGGTGGCTGCCGCCGCTCAACAGGTCATGGCCGGACAGGCCCAGCTTGAGGCTGATGCCGGTCAGCGGAATATCGTAATCGTTCGGGTTGATCACCTTCAGGCGCACCCGTATCTGCTGCTCCATGCCCTGCGACGGCAACATCTGCAGGCCCACCAGCTGCACGCTGGGGGCTTCGGGGCGGGGCAGCAGGCTGCAGTGGCTCAGCAGTGCCATCAATAAAACCGGAATAAACCAGCTCGCCCAGTGCATGCCGCGGCGTGCAGCGCCGCCGTCGACGGGCAGCCGCAATACGCGGAAGAGATTACTTTTCATTGGGTTCGAGTCCTGGTGAGGTAGCGCTAATGGTGTGGGTGCCGGTATCGGTATCCGCGTCGTTGCGGGCCGGTGTGAGCGGTCGGGGGCGGGCATCAATACGGACGGCGTCGATCAGCAACTCGCCTTCGAGTTTGCCGTCTTCTATGTGCTGAATTTTCAGAGGCAGTAACTGCGCGTCCTTGCTGATCCACAGCAGGGTGTACTTGTCTTTGCCCGGGCGCATCTGACGCAGGCGATAAGTGGCGCGCTTGCCCAGTTTGGTGTCGATGACTTCCTCGCCTTCCAGGCTGATGTGATAGGTCTTGAACTTGTCGTCGTCGAGTACCGTGTAGTCCCGGGGCAGGCTGGCGATCCCGTCGCGGGCGATATCCAGGCGGAACTGCTCCTGCACGCTGAGGCGGTCGACCACGCCGGGGTGCAGTTCCACCGCCGGGTTGGGGGTGACGGTCTCGGTGGCGGCGTCGCGCTGCCAGTCAAAGCGCAGGTCGACGGAGCGGGATTTGCGGAACGGGTTGCGGTATTCGTAGTGCAGCGGCTGGATCTGGCCGTCTATCACCCGAAAGCGGCTGCGCTCACTGAGGGTGCCGATCAGGGCGCTGGCTTTCTGCTGCAGTTCGCAATCGCCCTCGACATCGGTGAGGGTGCGCACCAGGGTCACAGGCAATCCGGCGAGGCGGGTTTTATAGCGCAGCTCGTAGTGATCCAGCGGGCAGGCGACGGCGCCCAGTGCCGGCGTCAGGACCAGCGCCAGCAGCCAGCGGCGCGCGGTCGCGCTGCGCGGCTGATGGTGTGTCGCGCCGCGCTTTGCGCCGTGCGGTAAAAAGGTCATTGGATCAAGGTCTCCAGATCCGCACCGCCGACGGGCAGTGGGTGGTCGTCCAGCAGGCAGCGGCCATCTTCGAGCTTTAAGCGGCCTTCGGCAAACCAGCGCGCCGCCAGCGGGTACAGACGGTGTTCGGTCATTAGCACCCGCGCCGCCAGAGCCGCGGCGTCATCGCCGGGCACGATGGGCACGCGGCCCTGGACGATGGGCGGGCCGCCATCCAGCTCTTCGGTGACAAAGTGCACGGTGGCGCCAGCTTCCCGGTCGCCGGCGTCGATGGCCCGCTGGTGGGTGTTAAGCCCCGGGTACCTGGGCAGCAGGGACGGGTGAATGTTCATCAGCCGGCCTTTGAAATGCTGAACAAAGCCGGGGGTGAGTATGCGCATAAAGCCCGCCAGTACCACCAGGTCCGGCCGGTGCCGGTCGATCGCCACCATCAGCGCCTGATCGAAGGCCTCGCGGCTGGGGAAGGCGCGGTGATCGATGGCCTCGGCCGGGACCCCGGCACGCGCGGCGCGTTCAAGCCCTCCGGCGCCGGCTTTGTTGCTGATCACCGCGACGATATCCGCCGGCAGTTCACCGCTGCGGCTGGCATCCAGCAGGGCCTGCAGGTTCGAGCCGGAGCCGGAAATCAGGGCGACGATGCGGCAGCGCGACATACCACTCACAGGCCTTTGATCTGCACCTGGTGGCTCTCGCCCGCGCGCGCGGCGATATGGCCGATCAGCTGCGCGGTTTCACCGGCTGCGCGCAGGGCGGCCAGTGCAGCGTCTGCGTGCTCGGCGGCGACACACACCACCATGCCGATTCCGCAGTTAAAGGTGCGGTGCATTTCCCGGGGCGCGATATTGCCGGCCTGTTCCAGCCAGTCGAACACCGCGGGGCGCTGCCAGCTCGCCCGGTCGATGTGCGCCACGGTGTTGTCCGGCAGCACGCGGGGGATGTTCTCCAGCAGGCCGCCGCCGGTGATATGGGCCATGGCCTTGACCGGCAGCTGCTTGATCAGTGCCAGCAACGGCTTGACGTAGATCCGCGTGGGCACCATCAGGGCGCGGCCCAGGGTGGTGTCGCCCAGGGGCTGGTTCAGGTCTGCGCCGCTGACTTCCAGCACCTTGCGCACCAGAGAGTAGCCGTTGGAGTGGCAGCCGGAGGCGCTCAGGCCGATCAGCACGTCGCCGGCGGCCACCTGGCTGCCGTCGATGATTTCTGATTTCTCGACCACGCCCACGCAGAAGCCCGCGAGGTCGTAGTCTGCGCCTTCGTACATGCCGGGCATCTCGGCGGTCTCGCCGCCCACCAGCGCGCAGCCCGCCTGCTCGCAGCCGGCGCCGATGCCGGTGACCACCTGCGCCGCGACGTCCACGTCGAGGTGGCCGGTGGCGTAGTAGTCGAGGAAGAACAGCGGTTCCGCGCCGCTCACCACCAGGTCGTTGACGCACATGGCGACCAGGTCGATACCGATGCTGTCGTGGATGCCCAGATCGATCGCCAGGCGCAGTTTGGTGCCGACCCCGTCGGTGCCGGACACCAGCACTGGCTGGCGGTAGCCGGCGGGGATTTCGCAGAAGGCGCCGAAGCCGCCCAGTCCGCCCAGCACCTCGGGGCGACGGGTGCGTTTGGCCACGGATTTGATGCGTTCGACCAGCGCGTCGCCCGCGTCGATATCGACACCCGCATCCTTGTAGCTCAGGGAAGGCTTGCTGTTGTCGCTCATGGGGCTGGGCTCCGCTGAAAAAGGCGGCCATTCTAGCGATTTGCCAGCACAAATTCAGCACGCCGGGTGCTGCTACAATGCGCGCTTTGTCCGCCGGGGAAGTCGCCCTATGTTCAGCAGATGGTTCAGCACACGGTTTGCAGGCTGGTTGGCGCGGTGTCTGCTGCCGCTCGCGGTCTGTATGGCGCTGAGCAGCGCGGCCCAGGCGGTGCGTCTGACCGCGCTCTACGATGTGGAGGTGCCGGTGGCAGACCAGTCCCGCCAGAGCCTGGGCCAGGCGGCCAGTGCCGGCCTCGGCGAGGTCGTGGTGAGGGTGGTGGGTGATCGCGAGGCGCTGGAGCAGGCCCCGGTGCGCCAGGCGTTGTCGCGGGCCGAGAGCTTCCTGCGCCAGTTCAGCTACCGGCGCGGCGAGACCCCCGAGGGCGAACCCCAGTGGCTGGCGCGCCTGAGCTTTGATCCCCGCCAGGTGGAGAGCCTGCTGCGCGGCGCCGGCCTGCCCCAGTGGGCGGCGGAGCGCCCTGCGGCGTGGGTATGGGTCGCCCTGGACGAGGGCGGGCAGCGCCGCTTTGTGCCCGCCGACGGCTATCCGCCACTGGTCGACGCCCTGGCCGGGGAGGCGCAACGGCGCGGGGTGCCCCTGCGCTATCCGCTGCTTGATCTGGATGACAGCCTCGCCTATTCCCTGGATGACGCCTGGCGGCTGGACGCCTGGGAAGCGCAGGCGGCGGCGCGTCGCTACGACGCGGAGCTGGTCATTACCGGGCGGATCGCACAGCTGGGCAACGGCCGCTGGCTGGCGAGCTGGGTGCTGCTGTTTGACGGCCGCGACTATCGCCTGGATGCGGAGGCCGAGGATATCGCGGCGCTTGCCGCCGGCCCCATCGACCTCGCCGCGGACATCATGGCGGAAAAATATGCGATAGCGCCGGTGGCCATCAGCGCCACGGGCCTGTTGATGCGGGTCGACGGTATCGGCGGTTTTGAAGACTACGCGCAGTTACTGAACCGCGTGGAGGCCCTGGCGCCGGTCACCCGCGCGGTGCTGGTGGCGGTGGAGGGGGACAGCGCGGTACTGCGCCTGTCCGCCGACGGCGAGTTGCGCCAGCTGCGCGCGGCCCTGGGCTCCATACGCGGCATGACTGCAGTGGCCGAGGGCGGCATCGACCCGGGGGTGCAGCTGCATTTCAGCTGGCACACCGCGGAGTAGCGGGCCCCGTGGCAGATCAACTGGCGCTGGCGCTGGCGCTGCAGGACCACGCCACCTTCGACAACTTCTGGCAGAGCTCTTCCAATCGGCTCGCGCTTCGCAGCGCCCAGACGCTCGCGGCCCAGCCCGGCCCGGGCCAGTTACATCTGGTCGGCCCCGAGGGCAGTGGGCGCAGCCACTTGCTGCAAGCGGTCTGCCACCAGTTGCTGGCTGCGGGGGAGACGGCGGTGTACCTGCCGCTGGCGCTGCTGTGCGAACAGGCGCCGGCGGCGGTGCTGGAGGGGCTGGACGCGGCTGCGGCGCTCTGCCTCGACGACCTGCACGGGGTGCTGGGCGACCCGGCCTGGGACGAGGCGCTGTTTCATCTTTACAACCGTCTGCGGGAGCGGGGCGGGCGCTGGCTGAGCGCGGCCCATGCGGCGCCCGGCCAGTTGCGCTGCAGCCTGCCCGATTTGCGCTCGCGGCTGGGCTGGGGGCTGGTCTGTCAGCTGGCGGTGCTGGGTGACGACGAGCGCTGCGCGGCGCTGCAATGGCGCGCCCGGCGCCGCGGGCTGGACATCAGCGACGAGGTCGCGCGCTTTATCCTGCACCGCGCCCCCCGCGACCTGGCCTCGCTGTTCGAACTGCTGGAGCGCCTGGACCGCCAGGCCCTGGCCCACAAGCGCCGGTTGACCATCCCCTTTCTCAAATCCCTGCTGGACTGGTAGCCCATGAGCCGCACACCCGACGACGACCTGCCACCTCAGGGCTATGCCAACTATGTGCTTGCGGTGCTGCTGGCGGCCTACATCCTGTCCTTTGTGGACCGCAATATCCTCGCGCTGCTGGTGGGGCCTATCCGCGCGGAATTCGACATCACGGATTTTCAGTTCAGCATTCTCCACGGCTGGGCCTTCACCCTGTTCTATATCGTGCTGGGCCTGCCGATCGGCTGGCTGGCGGACCGCTATTCGCGCAAGTGGATTATCACTGCCGGCGTTCTGGCCTGGAGCGTGATGACCTGTCTGTGCGGCTTTGCCAAAAGTTTTGGCAGCCTGTTTGCCGCCCGGGTCGGCGTCGGGGTGGGGGAGGCGACTCTGTCGCCGGCCGCCTATTCGCTGATGGGCGACTATTTCTCGCCGGAGCGGCTGCGCTGGGCCACTGCGGTGTTCACCATGGGCATCACCCTGGGCAGCGGTGGCTCCTACCTGATCGGCGGCTGGCTGTACGACTGGTTCAGCGCCGGTCGCGGCATGGCCGGCTGGGCCTGGCTGCAGGGGTTTTCCGCCTGGCAGCTGACCTTTATTGCCGTCGGCCTGCCGGGCCTGCTGGTGGTCGCCCTGCTGCTGGCGGTGCGCGAGCCACCGCGGCGGCGATTGCTGGCCGCAGACACCGGGCAGGCGGTGCCGGTGGCGGAGTGGCTGGCGCATCTGCGCGGCCACTGGCAGGCCTACACCGCCCTGATGCTGGGGGTGTCGATGATGTCCATCGTGGGTTACGGCACCCTCACCTGGTACCCGGAGTTCCTGTTTCGCACCTATGGGCTGTCGAAGTCGGCGGGCGGGGCCGCGCTGGGCACGATGTTTATCGTCGCGGGGACGGCGGGCGCCCTGGGCGGGGCCTGGTTTGCCAGTCTGCTGCAACGCCGCGGCTACCGGGATGCCAACCTGCGCCTGGTCATGCTGGCGGCGCTGCTGTTGATCGCGCCCGCCACGCTGGCGCCGCTGTTGCCGCGGGCCGACTGGGCAATCTGGCTGAGCTGGCCGGTGATTTTCGTCCACTACACCCATTTCGGGGTGGCGATGGCGGCCCTGCAGCTGATTACGCCAAACCGGCTGCGGGCGCAGACCTCGGCCCTGATGCTGTTTATGGCCAATCTGTTCGGGCTGGCGCTGGGGGGCAGCGTGGTGGCGTTCTTTACCGATTTTGTATTCGGCTATGACGACGCACTGCGCTACTCCCTGGCGCTGTGTGCCCTGCTGATGTATCCGGCCGCGGCGGCGATTGTGGGCTGGGGGCTGCGCCACTACCGCGCGGCCCTGATGTGAGCGAACTCAGAGTGCGGGCAGCAGCATCAGGCTGAGGGCCTTGCGCAGCAGGTAATGCAGCTGCTGCACATTGCCGCTGTTGTCGGCGACGTACTGGTCGGCGAGCTGGCGCAGTTCCTCGCGCTGGCTGGGGCTGAGCCTCTCCAGTCGCACTTTCAGCCTGCTGGTCTGCAGGTCGTGCTGGCAGGCGCGCATCAGCTGGACGCAGTTGCCGGTCTTGAGGTCGGGGCAGCTGTGGCGGGTCTGGGCGGCACACATATCGGTGAAGGTGTGCATCAGGTACTCGGTGAACTCGCGTTTGGTGGTGTTCTTGCGCACCGCGGCGCGGCGCGCGATGGCGCGGGTATCGGCCAGTGGCACGGGCTTGTACTTGCGCTCGAGGTAGCGCGGGTCGCTGCAGCGCGTGTCGTCGCCGCACTGCTCTCTGGCCCAGGTCTCCCAGCTGTCGACCTGCTCGCAGGACATGCCGTAGACCGCTTCGCAGTCGCGGGGCTCGGCATTGGCGGCGGAATCGCGTGTCGAGCCTGTCGTCCGTGCGCTGGCGGCGGTTGCCGGCGCGCTGCTGTCTGTCCGCGTTGCGCCGGGGGTCGATGTCGGGTTCGGGGTCGTGATCGGTTGCTGGCTCTGCGCGGCGGCTGCGCTGGCGGGGCTGACGCTGATATTGCCGGGGCGGGGAGTGTGGCTGTTGTACTCGATGCCCGGCGCCGGTTTCTGGTCGCTCACCATCAGCCCGCCGTCGGCGTTGCGCCATTGGTAGACGGTCTCCGCCGCGTTGACCACGCCGCCGAGCATCGCCAATACCACTACTGAGAACACTGCGCGCCGCATCACGAGACCTTATGTCGGAAGACCGTTACCGGGCAAGTATAGAAGGCCGCGGCGTGTTGTGGGTCACACATCGGGCGCTTGGCGGGCGGCGGCAATGGCGGCGCTGAGGGTCGCCGCGTCCTGCGGGCCGCGCAGCGTGGCGGCCAGCGCGCCCCTGGGGTCGAGAATATACGTGGTGGGCAGGGCGCTGGGGCGCGGCAACCCCAGGTGCGCACCGATGTCCGTCAGCGGTACCGCGATCGCCACCTTCAGCGCCTGGATCTGCTCAGTCAGTGCGGCCGGTTCGGGGTTGTCGAAGTTCACCCCGAACACCAGCACCTGTCCGGCCTGGTCACGGGCAAAGGCCGCCAGCTCGGGCATTTCCTCCAGGCAGGGCTTGCACCAGGCGGCCCAGTAATTGATGACCACCCACTGGCCGCGCCAGTCGGCGTAGTTGCCAGTGCTGCCGTCGCTGAGCTGGTAGTCGGGGCCGGGGTTGCAGCCCGCCACCATCAGCGCCAGCAGAAGGGTGGTGGCCAGGCGCGCCGCGCGCGGGCCTTTGGACGGTGGCAGAACAGTGTGGTGCGACAGGGCTGCATCAGGCACGGCGCGGGGTCTCCACAGTTTCGGCCACCGCGTCCGTGTTCTGGAACAGGCTGGCCAGGGATGTGTTAAGCGTTTCGCGGTGATGGCGGTCCAGATCACTGAGGGCCTTTTGTACCGTGCCCAGCCAGGTTGACCGGCTGCTGTCCAGTTGCACCGGGGACGGCGCCGGCAGCACGTCGAACAGGCGCAGCAGTTGCCACAGCGGATAGTCGCTGATGTCGCGGCCCAATATGTAGTGGCCGTTCTGGGTCTCCGCGAGCAGCCCGCCCTCCAGCAGATGGTCGCGAATCCGCGCCCACCGGTCCGCCGACAAATGGTGGTGCCCGAACAGCCAGCGGCCTTTCAGCAGCTCCTGTTCGCGCAGGGTTTCGCCGCGCTGGTATTTGCGCCACAAGCGTTCCAGCACCGCCAGCGCGACTGCGCTGTCGGGCCACTCGCGGGCGGCTTTGTTGTCGTAGCCCGACAGGGCATGCACCAGCTCCGCGCCCGCCAGCACGATAATCCATGACAGGTAGATCCACATCAGAAACAGGGGGATAGCCGCAAAGGTGCCGTAGATCACCTCATAGCTGGAGCGCGCCACCAGTGCGGCGAAGGCCTGCTTGGCGATCTCGAACACCAGCGCCGTGACCAGCCCGCCGATGGCGGCGTGGCGTAGCGGCACGCGGCAATTGGGGACCGCGGCAAACAGCAGCATGAAGGCCGCCGCGCTCAACAGGCCGGGGGCCAGCCACAGCAGCAATTCCCGGAAGCCCAGTACGTCGACCTCGCCCAGCATGACTGTCAGCGAGACCAGATAAGTGCTGATGGCGAGGCCGGCGCCGATCAGCAGCGGGCCCAGACTCAGCACAGCCCAGTACAGGAGGAAGCTCGACAGGCCGCCGCGATTGTCGCGGGTATGCCAGATGGCGTTGAAGGTTTTCTCGATATTCCTGAGCATCAGCAGCGAAGTGACGATCAGAAAGGCGATGCCGACGCCGGTCAGCTTGCGCGCCTGGTTGGAAAAATCCTGGAGGTAGGTCTGCACCTCCTGGCCGGTGGCGGGTATGAAGTTTTCGAAAATCAGGTTCTGGATCTGCTCGCCCACCGGGGCGAATGCCGGCACGATGGTCGCCATCGCATAGCCCACGGTCATCAGCGGCACCACTGCAAACAGGCTCATATAGGTGAGCGCTGCGGCGCTGCGTATGCAGCCGTCCTCGATAAAGCGCTGGACCAGGTACTGGCCAAAATCCAGCGCCCGGGCCAAAGTGCTGTGCATGCCGGAAGCCTGTTGGATCGGGATGTCCGCGGCGCATGTATAATCCGCGGGCCTGAAGTCGTCAGTAGCGTCTTGCGTATGTGGCGCGAGTATAGCAAAGCGAGTTTTATTCATGAGCGAATTGACTATTTACCACAATCCGCGCTGCTCGAAGTCGCGAGAGACACTGCAGCTTTTGGAAACCGCTGGCTACACGCCAAGGGTTGTGCTGTACCTGGATACGCCGCCCAGCGCGGCGACCCTGCGCACCCTGCTGAAGAAGCTGGGTATGAGTGCCCGTCAATTGCTGCGCAGCAAGGAAGCCCTGGCAAAGGAACTGGGGCTGGACGACCCGGCCCTGAGCGAGCAGGCCCTGATCACGGCGATGGTGGAACACCCGCGGCTGATTGAGCGGCCTATCGTGGTGCGCGGCAATCAGGCGGTATTGGGCCGGCCGCCGCAGAACGTGCTGGCACTGCTGGTCGAATGAGTACAACCGTGTCCGCTGCCGGTTCCAGCGACTATTTACTGGTTTTGTATTACAGCCGTTATGGCGCGACCCGCGAGCTGGCCCAGGCCATTGCCCGCGGCGCCGAACGCGAAGGTGTCGAGGCGCGGCTGCGGACGGTGCCGGCGGTATCCACCGTCTGCGAGGCGAGTGCGCCGCCGATCCCGGAGACAGGGCATTTGTACTGCAGCGAAGAGGACCTGCGCGATTGTGCCGGGCTGGCGCTGGGCAGTCCCACCCGCTTTGGCAATATGGCAGCGGCCATGAAGTATTTTCTCGACGGCACGGTGAGCCTGTGGAGCAGCGGCGCGCTGATCGACAAGCCGGCGGCGGTGTTCACCGCCAGTGGCAGCATGCACGGCGGCCAGGAGAGCACCCTGTTGAGCATGATGCTGCCGCTGCTGCACCACGGCATGCTGCTGATGGGCATTCCCTACAGTGAATCGGGCCTGAATCGCACCCAGGGCGGCGGCA
>JAVEVZ010000231.1:0-4925 GCA_034004805.1 Spongiibacteraceae bacterium
ATGCCGAGCGCGAGCGTATTTCGCTGGGTATCAAGCAGCTGGAAGACGATCCCTTCAACAACTATGTGTCCCTGAATGACAAGGGCGCCATCGTGACCGGCACCGTCAAGGAAGTGGACGCCAAGGCTGCGGTAATCACTCTGAGCGATGAAGTCGAAGGCATTCTGAAGGCCTCCGAAATCAGCCGCGACAAGGTGGAGGACGCGCGCAACGCGTTGACGGTCGGGGACACGATCGAAGTCAAGATCATCAGTGTCGATCGCAAGAACCGTGTCATTGGTCTGTCTGTCAAGGCCAAGGACATCGCCGACGACAAGGACGCCGTGCGCTCATTGCGTGAGAGCGAGCAGCCCAGCCCGTCGACGATTGGCGATCTGATCAAGGCACAAATGCAGAACCAGGACTGAGCCCAGGTGGACAGGGCGGGCTGTAACAGCCCGTCTTTTCCGCAGGCGCCGGTTTGCGCCGTGCGGCATATTGGCTACTCTGGTTACAGGAACGATCAGGAGTCGGTATGACCAAGTCGGAGTTGATAGAGCGCATGGCGGCCAGGCAGGGCCAGCTGTCAGTGAAGGATATCGAGCTGGCGGTGAAGACCATCCTGGAGCATATGTCCCAGACTCTGGCCACGGGCGAACGGATCGAGATCCGTGGCTTCGGCAGCTTCTCGCTGCACTACCGTGAGCCACGCCAGGGCCGCAACCCCAAAACCGGGGAAACCGTGGAGCTGGCGGGCAAGTATGTTCCGCATTTCAAGCCCGGCAAGGAAATGCGGGAACGCGTCAACGAGAGTCTGAATGCACCCGCTCAAGTGACGCGCTGAATCGGGCGGTGTAGCCGCCGTTGTGCCCGATTCGTCGAAACGGTATGGTCCTCGGGCCATGCCGTTTTTTTGTATATGGACCATAGGAGTCGTGTGCGATGCGGTGGATTTTGCGTCTGCTGGGACTGGTCATTCTTGTGGCGGTGGCAGTGGTGGGCGTGTTGTTCAGCATTCAGAACAACACCCCGGTGCCATTGGATTTGCTGGTTGTGCAGCTGCCGGCAGTGGACGTATCCATCTGGTTGATCGCTGCGCTGGGCCTGGGCGTAGTGCTGGGCATGCTCGCAGCGAGTCTTGCCCTGTTGCGCCTGACTGCTGCCAGGGCCGGTCTGCGCCGACAGCTGACGCAGTGCGAGCGCGAGTTGGCCAAGCTGCGTCACGCTGTCCCTAAAGAGTAATGGAACCGAACTGGCAGTTTGTCCTGGTATTCACTGCTGTCGCCGTCGGTTGGGTGCTGGGCCGTTTCAGCCTTCGAGAAACGCTGGCCTCGCTGCGTGTTGGCAGATGGTCCGAGCAGGATTACCGCGGCCTGACCTTTCTATTGACTGAGCAAAGCGACGCTGCGATAGACGCCTTTGTCGAGTCCCTGGAGGTCAACGCCGATACGCTGGAAACCCATCTCGCACTGGGCAGCCTGATGCGCAAGCGCGGCGAGGTCGAGCGGGCGATCCGGATACACCAGAACCTGCTCGCCAGGCCGAGCCTCGGCGAGACCCAGTTGCAGCAGGCCCATCTTGAACTGGCGCGTGATTTTATCAGCGCGGGCATACTGGGGCGCGCGGAAAAGCTGCTGCTGGATCTCGCCGAGCAGTCCTCCGAATTGCAGGACACGGCGCTGCGCCACCTGCTCGATATCTACCAGCAGGAGCGCGGCTGGCTCAAGGCGCTGGACACGGCGCGGCGACTTCGGCCGCGTCGCAGTCTGTTTGGCGCCGCGCGGCGAGACCGGCTGCTGGATCTCCAGCAGAGTCACTACTGTTGCGAGCTGGCGGACCAGGCCCTCCAGCGACGCGATTATCAACAGGCCCGGCTCTGGCTGCGGCGTGCGCTGGAATACGACCGGGCCTGCGTTCGCGCATCTCTGCTGCTGACGCGGGTAGAGCGGGAAACCGGCAACCACCGCCAAGCCATCAAGGCGCTGAGGCGTGTCAGGGAACAGGACGCGGATTTTCTGCCTGAGGTCATCGGGCCGCTGCGGGCCAGTTTTGCAAGTCTCGGTGATCTCGACACGTACCGGGAATATTTGCGCGAATCTCTGCTCGTGCATCCCTCGACCGCGGTTTTACTGGCGGCGGCTGAAGAGTTGCGGCTGGAGCAGGGTACGGAAGCGGCGGCGCTGTTCGTTGCCGAGGAATTGCGTCGACGCCCCTCTCTGCGCGGTGTTGCGAAACTGATTGAATTGCAATTGGCAGATGCCACTGGTGCCACAGCCGCCAATCTGCAGCTGCTCCATGACCTGATTCGCCAGCTGTTGAGCTCGAAGCCCTATTTCAAATGCGGAAACTGTGGGTTTTCCGGGCATCAGCTGCACTGGCTGTGCCCGAGCTGCAAACAATGGGGCGTTATCAGGCCTATACGTGGAATTGAGGGGGATTGACGTGGCAAGAGCGGTGAAGTCACCGGTAATCGTGGCACTGGACTTCGACAGTGCGCGTGATGTGCTGGCGCTGGTGGACCGGCTGGACCCCCGGCTGTGTCGCCTCAAGGTGGGCAAGGAACTGTTTACCCGCGAGGGACCAGCGCTGGTCAGGCAACTGGTGGGCAGGGATTTCGATGTGTTTCTGGACCTCAAGTTTCACGATATTCCCAATACGGTGGCTGCGGCCGTGACTGCCGCGGCTGATCTTGGCGTGTGGATGGTGAATGTACACGCCACAGGCGGACGCCGCATGCTGCGCGCTGCCCGTGAGGCCCTGGCCGGCATCCCGGATCGGCCACTGCTGACAGCGGTCACTGTGCTGACCAGTATGAGTGACGACGATCTGCGCGAGACCGGTTGCGGTGCGTCGATTTGGGAGCAGGTATCCCGGCTCGCGGCACTCGGTTGTGAGGAGGGCCTGGACGGTGTGGTCTGCTCGGCCCGCGAGGCCGGCAGGCTGCGCGATCAGTTTGGCGATGCGTTTCTGCGGGTAACGCCCGGTATCCGCCCGCTGGAGGATGTCGCCGACGATCAGCGCCGGGTCGCGACGCCGGCCCAGGCGATGGCGGAGGGCAGCAGTCTGCTGGTAATCGGCCGGCCGATCACCCGCGCTGCAGACCCCGCAGCGAAGCTGGACAGCATCAATCGCGAGTTGGGCGTTTGAGCCGCAAGGGATATTGTCGCCGGAACAGCATGGTGCTAGCCTTGCTGAGCGCCACCGGGATTGGTGGCGCTTAATCACTTGTTTCGTTCCTGTCAGTGAAAGGAGATCACTATGGACCGTATCGTTGCTTCGCGTTTTCTGACTGTACTCCGCTCTATTTTTCTGATGTCTGCCATGGCACTGGCGGTGCCTGCGTGGTCAGCAGACAGTGCGGACCTGCCGCCGATCAATATCAATGTGGCGAGTGCCGAGCAACTCAGCGATGGCCTCAAGGGTATCGGGCCCAGCCGTGCTGCAGCCATCGTCGAGTACCGTGAAACCCACGGCAAATTCACCCGGGTGGAAGACCTCATGCTGGTCAAGGGTATCGGTCAACGGGTGCTGGATGACAACCGCGAGCGCCTGTCCACAGGGCAGTAGATTCCGGGGGCGCAAAGCCCCCTATTTGTATGAGATGCGCGCGCGCCCGCTGTGCTAGGCTTATCGCCCTTTGATGTGTACACAAGGGTTCAAGCATGGCGGATTTCGATGCCTTCAACGGTGATGCCGATGGCATTTGTTCATTGATACAACTGCGTTTGGCGGAGCCCCGTGACAGCCAGTTGATTACGGGTGTCAAGCGTGACATCGAACTGGTGGAGCGGGTCGACGCCAGCACCGGCGATCGCGTAACCGTGCTCGATATATCCTTCGACAAAAACCGCGACGCTGTGCAGCGTGTGCTGGATGCCGGCGCCGAGGTGCTGTACATCGACCATCATTTTGCAGGCGATGTGCCCGAAAATCCGCGCCTTACCACAGTGATCAATACCTCCGCCGATGTCTGCACCGCGCTGCTGGTCAATGGCCGCCTGAAGGGTCGCTACGCAGCCTGGGCCGTGGTCGGCGCCTACGGCGACAATCTGCAGGACAGCGCCCGTGCTGCGGCGGCGCCGCTGGCGCTGGGTCCCGGCCAGTTGCAGGCGCTGGAACAGCTGGGCATCTACATCAACTACAACGGCTATGGCGCGGCGCTTGCCGACCTCCATTTCTCGCCCGAGGCGCTGTATCGCTGTCTGCTGAATTATGCCAACCCGCTGGATTTCATCGATGAGGCCGGTGAGGACTATCGGCGTCTGGAGCAGGGCTATAAGGACGATATGGCCGCTGCCGCTGCTTTGCAGCCGGAGCGTGTCAGCGATGAGGTCGCGGTATTCATCATGCCCGATGCACCCTGGGCGCGCCGCGTCAGCGGTGTTTACAGCAACGATCTGGCCAATCAGTTTCCGGGGCGGGCGCACGGTGTGCTGACGGAAAAGCCCAACGGTAATTATCTGGTGAGTGTGCGGGCGCCGCTGCGCAACAAGACCGGTGCCGATGTTCTGTGTCGACAGTTTGCTACCGGTGGTGGGCGGGCTGCCGCTGCAGGCATCAATGATCTGCCGAAGGAAATGGCAGGTGCCTTCATCGCGGCGCTGGAGAAACAGTTTGGCGGTGCCTGACAACAATAACGCTATCTGTTCCAGTGGCCACACGGGTTAGTGCTGAGCATGTTTAGTCCCGAAGCCCTTATCACGCTGAGCCTGGTCGGGTTCTCGCTGGGCCTGCTGATGATGACGCGTCTGCCTGCCGACGCGGTTCTGGTTGGCGCGGTCAGCCTGCTGTTGCTGCTGGGCATACTCACGCCATCCGAAGCCCTGGGAGGCATGGCCAACGAGGGCATGATTACCGTGGGTGTCCTGTTCGTCGTGGCCCAGGGTTTGAATCAGACCGGCGCGGTGGCCTGGATCTCGCAAAGTGTGCTGGGCCGACCTCGCAAT
>JAVEVZ010000232.1:0-4894 GCA_034004805.1 Spongiibacteraceae bacterium
CCGAACTGCTCGCACAGCAGGCGCAGGGCGGTGTCGCGCTCGAAGGCCCAGGGCGGCTGTGCACGCGCGCCACGGCGCTGACGCAGGTTCTCCGCCGCCTGGCTGTCGTCATACAGCAGTTCGGCGGGATTGAGGCGCTGCAGCTCACTGTGCAGCGCGTCCTCGCCCTGGACCTCCAGCACCTGGAAGCGCCCCGCGCTGAGATCCTGGCTGGCAATACCCCAGCGCTCGCGGTGCTGGCAGACCGCCACCAGCAGGTTGTCGCGACGCTCGTCCAGCAGCGCTTCATCGCTGAGCGTACCGGGCGTGACGATGCGCACCACCTGGCGCTCCACCGGGCCCTTGCTGGTGGCGGGGTCGCCGATCTGTTCGCAGATCGCAACCGACTTGCCGAGTTTTACCAGGCGCGCGAGGTAGCCGTCGGCCGCGTGGTAGGGTATGCCCGCCATAGGTATGGGCTGGCCGCCGGATTTGCCGCGGCTGGTGAGGGTCAGATCCAGAAGCTGCGCCGCCTGCCTGGCGTCGTCGTAGAACAGTTCGTAGAAGTCGCCCATGCGGTAGAACAGCAGTTCGCCCGGATGCTCGCTCTTGAGCCTCAGGTATTGCTGCATCATGGGCGTGTGTTGGGCGTGCAGGTCTGTTGTCATGGGTTCCAAATATCTACCAAATAACCAATGTATACGGAGAGGGGTATGAACAGGCCCTAATAAAAAGGTGAATAGTATCGCTTATGCGCTGCGTGTTTGGGCACACAGTATGCGGCTCAGAGCCCGCTGAAGGTCTCCAGGCAGTCTGCTGGACAGTTTCCTGTCTCCCTGCGAGCGCGTCGAAGTAACGCTGGAAGCAATGGTTGATCAGGCCAGGTCTGCCATGGAGAATGCACGGAGAGCTGGACCGCAGCCCTTGTGAGCGCACGATACGCGGTAGCTCAAGCACACCCCGGAACCCAGGGGCGCAATAAAGAACATAATGAGCGAAGGCAGGTGATGTGACCATCTGCGGTATGAGGCGTGCAGGAGGCGGTGTTTATACAGAAATAAATGCGCATTCCGAGCACTGTCGGCGCCCCGGATGTCGAGCGCAGTCGTTTTTCAGAAGTTCCCCCACGGTAGCGCGCCGCAGGAGCACTGCATGGCCACCAATGAACTGTCCAGCCTGTTCACGCCGTTCACACTGAACGGCATTACTCTGCGCAATCGTTTCGTGATGCCGGCGATGCAGCGCGGTCGCTGCAGCAGGGGCATGCCCACGCCGCAGATGGTCGATTATTACCGGCGCCGGGTCGAGGGTGGCATCGCGCTGGTGATAGGCGAATCGGCGGCGGTCGACCACCCCTCGTCGACCCAGCAGGAAGGCGCGGCGCATGTGTTTGGCCGCGCGCTTGACGGCTGGGCGGATTGCATTCAGGCAGTCAAGGCCGCTGGTGGAGAGATGCTGCTGCAGCTCTGGCACGAAGGCGCTGTGCGCAAGCAGCACGCCGGTGGCTTGTATCCGGATTATCCGAGCCTGAGCCCATCCGGCCTGGTGCAGGCGGGGAAGAGCAACGGCCGCGCCGCTACGCTCGCCGAGCTGGATGAAATCAGAGAGGCTTTTGTGCGCGGCGCGCTGGCCGCCAGGGCGATTGGCGCGGCGGGTATCGAGGTGCACGCGGCTCACGGATATTTTCTCGACCTGTTCCTGTGGGCCGAAACCAATCGCCGCGAGGATGGCTATGGTGGCGATGAGATTCGCGACCGGGCGCGTTTTCCCGCCGAGATCGTCGCCGCAATCCGCGCCGCTACAGGTCCCGATTTCATCATCTCGTTCCGGTTTTCCCAGTGGAAGGAAGTCGATTTCAGCGCGCGGGTGGTGGACACTCAGGAGCAATTGCGCACCCTGCTGAGCATCTTGCGCACCGCGGGGGTCGATATCTTCCATGCTTCGACCCGGCGCCTGCATGAGCCGGCGTGGCCGGACTCGACGCTGGGACTCGCCGGTTGGACCCGCGCGTTGAGCGATGCTCCGGTGATTGCGGTGGGCAGCGTCGGTCTTGATGTCGATCTGATGGACAACCTGTTTGGCCAGGAGGCGAATCCCACCGGCCGCACTGGTTTGCTGGAAACTGCGCAACGGCTGGAGCGGGGGGAGTTTGACCTGGTCTCGGTGGGGCGCGCGGTGATTGGCGACGCAGATTGGGTGCGCAAGGTGGAGCAGGGTCGCTGGTCGGAGCTGAAGCCATTCCGGCGGGAAGACATGCTGACCGAGTGGGAAATGGATTTTGTGCTGGAGGCGCACGGTCAGCGATGAAGTTACCGGAGGTCGCCATATTGTCCGAGCCGCTGGCAGGCAATGCAGACTGGCCGCGCTGGTTATTGATCTGAGCATTTCCGGATAATCATTGCGGCAGCATTGCCGACAGGGTGAGCCATGAGTGAAACAATTCCGCTAGACCCCGAACAGCTGATTGCTGCTGCGCGTAGCGCCACCGGGCTGTACGATTTTGACGAACTCACCCTTGATGAGCCGCTGGCACGCTTGACCGCGGCACTCAATACCGAGGCCGGGCTCAATGCTGCCGGCCGCCGCACCTGGCATGACCGCCTGTTCAATATCCTTATTACACGGCTGCGGGCGCAGGATTGGTTTCGCCGCCATCCCGAGATTCTACAGGAGCCGCTGGCACCGGCCATCGTCATACTGGGCCTGCCCCGCACCGGCACCACGCTGTTGCAGCGGCTGATTGCCAGCGATTCCCGCATTCATTCCGCTGCCTGGTGGGAGAACCGTTTTCCAGTACCGCTGCCCGACGATCCGGGCGACCGGCGGCGCCGCGCAGCGGGGGTCGCCGAGGTGAAGCGCATACTTGACGCGATGCCGCTGCTTGCGTCGATTCACCCCTGGGACGCGCTTGCGGCGGACGAAGATATCCTGTTGCTCGATCAGACACTGTTCAGCACCACCTCGGAAACCATGGCGCATGTGCCGAGCTATCACCGCTGGCTCACGCAACAGGACCTGCGTCCGGCCTACAGCTACTGGAAAAAGCTGTTGCAGTTCCTGCAGTGGCAGCAACGCCGTCGCGGTCAGCGCGGTGAGCGCTGGGTTTTGAAGACGCCTATGCACCTGGGTTACGTCGAAGTGATCGACGAACTGCTCCCGGAAGCGCTGTTTGTGCAAACTCACCGCGATCCACTGGTGACGATCCCTTCCTACGCCAGCATGATCCACTTCCAGTGTCTCCTCGGCAGCGACCGCTCGGATCCCCTGGCGGCGGGCAGGCTCGCGGCAGACACCCTGTCGGCACATCTGGCCCGCTGCATGCTGGTGCGCGATTCGCTGCCCGCGGAAAAGTTTATCGATGTGGATTTTCGCGACATCACCCGCGATCCGGTCGCGCTGATTGAGCGCATCTACGGGCACATCGGTATGCCGATGACCTCGACCGCGCGGGGGTTGATCGAAGCCTATCGCGACACCAATCCTCGCGAAGGGCGGCCGCCACACGCCTACACGCTGGGGGAATTCGGTTTCAGCGAGCAGGGTCTGCAGTCGCTGTTTCTGGAGTATCGCCAGCGCTATCTATAAATCCGTTTATTTGCGCGCAGACAGCGTCCCCATCGGGCCGCATCACCTGCCGGTTCGACAAAACGGCTGAAGCGCAGCTGACATTGATGACACAGAGAGAGAGGATATGCTGCTCGCGAATAAAGTTGTGATGATCTCCGGACTCGGTCCCGGACTCGGCATCAAACTGGCGCTTGCCGCCGCCAGCGAGGGTGCAGCGGCCGTAGTGCTCGGAGCGCGCAATATCGATAACCTCGATGCCGCCGCGCGACGTATTGCGGCGCTGGGCTCGACCTGCCAGGTGCTGACCATGCCCACCGATATCCACGAGGCCGGGCAATGTCGGGCACTGGCCGCGGAAACGCTGGCGCGATTCGGGCGCATCGATGCATTGATCAACAATGCGTTTGTCTACGGCGGTTACCTGCCGGTAGAAACTGCCGAGCCGGAGCAATGGACGTCGGTGATTGATACCAATCTCTATGGGTCGGTGCGGATGACACAGGCGGTGTTGCCGGCGATGAAAGCGCAGGGCGGCGGCGCCATCCTCAATATCAATTCCCAGTCCAGCGTGCGCTCGAACCCCGGTGAGGCCGCATACGCCGCGTCCAAGGCGGCGTTGAGCGCAGTCACCCGCCATTTCGCCCGTGAGCTGGGGCGCTATAACATCCGCGTGAACACTGCGCGCATGGGGCATCTGGGAGGTGTTCCCCAGCAGCGTGCCCTGGCGGAGTACGCCGCTGCCAACAACGCTACGCCGGAGCAGATTCTCGACAGCATGCGGCAATCGGTGGCGCTGGATCGCATCTGCAGCGATGACGAGTGCGCATTGGCGGCGCTGCTGCTGATCTCCGATTACGCACTGCCAATCAGCGGCGCGACACTCGACATCAACGGTGGCGATTTTATGCCGTAGTGCCGAGAGGTGGTCGCTCGCATTGCCGGTTGGCAATAGACCGGGTCTGCATAGGGGCAGCGGTCTCTTTCCCGTGGACATAGCCCCTGCCGTGCGAATCCGGGACGGCACTGAATCTCTCGTGAGCGAACGGGGCTGCCGATGGACGTATCTAGCACAGGGAGGTCCGGAAGCATGATGAGGGGCTCGCCCCGGACGCCTGCCCAGTCGCGAGGCGACCGGGCAGGCCATGCGCGGGGCGCGGGTCAGACAGCGGCAGAGTGGTCGCAACCCCTCGGCAGAACCCATCCCGGTAGATTATGCGCGCGCTTTGCACTCAATTCAGGTAACATATCGCGCCCGATTGAGCCGGCCGGGGCGGGCTCTTGAGTCTGTGTTTCCCGTTCCCAGGTCTTTAGGGCTCTGTGACGTCGCTCAGGCCACCCTTCACGCGCG
>JAVEVZ010000233.1:0-4892 GCA_034004805.1 Spongiibacteraceae bacterium
TTTGGGCAGTTCGTCGTGGCGCTGCTTCAGCAGGCCGTCGATATTGGCCAGATACTTGGCGACCGCGTGTTTCAGGCTGACCAGGCCGTTGTAGATCATCGCGGTATACACAGCGACCAGCCCCAGCACCGCCAGTGCGACAAGCGAGCCCATGCCCATAGAATGATTCCTTGCAGGAGAGGAGAGCGGAAAGTATTGGTGCGGTATTGGCGGGGGTCAAACCGCAAAGCGTGACCTGCGCCCCATGTGCGCGCGGTGTGCCACAGGTGCCGGTAACCGCCGGGCAATGAAAAACGGCGCCCGAAGGCGCCGTAAAGACTCGCGTAAGACCTGATGGTTTCAGAGGCCGCCGAAGCGGTAGGTGCCGGTGATGCCGAAAGTGCGCTCGGGAATCACGCTGACCGTGCTGTAGCCGGACTCGAGGGGGCTGGGGCCGCCCGCGAAGTTGGTGCCGTTGTTGACCTCCTCGTAGCCGATATCCGTGCGGGCCTCCTTGTCGAACAGGTTCTTGGCCCACAGGGTCAGTTCCCACTGGGTATCCGGTGCGCGCAGACCCAGGTACAGGTCCCACACCCCGTAGCCACCCAGCTGGTAGCCGTCGTACAGGTTGGAGTTGACGGCGGCAAAGTCGTCTGCCCGGGTGTCGGTATAGCGGTACTGGCCGCGAATATACGCATCGGCGCCGGCGATGGTGTCATAGAACGTATATTCGCTGGACAGGTTTACCGACCAGTTGGGCTCCGGCCCAAGGCGGCCATCGGCACTGCAGCTGCGCTTCTGGCTGCCGGGATCGGCGGCGTCACCGTTGTCGCCACAGGGTACCTTGGCGCCATCGAACTTGGCGTCGTTGTAGCTGATACCGGCGAACACCAGCCAGTTCTCGGTCAACAGCGCGGTGCCTTCCAGCTCCGCACCGCGAACGATAGCGTCGGCGTTGTAGTTGAGGCCGCCCAGGATGGGCGTCTCCAGCGTGCCGTTCTTGTCGATATCCAGGAACAGGTTGGCGCTGCGGTTGATGAAGTTGTTGAACATCTGGTAGTAGATCGCACCGTTGACCTGGTAGCGGCCGTTATCCAGTACCGACTTGAAGCCCAGCTCGATGCTGTCGCTGTTCTCCTCGTCATAGATCAGCAGGTCGGCATCGATGTTCTGGGTGGGGGATACAGTGGCACCGCCGGGGCGGTAGCCGCGGCCGTAGGAACCGTACACCGTGGTGTCCTGATTCAGGTCATACAACAGCTTGAGGGTGCCGGTCCAGGCGTAGCTGGTGACATCCTGCAGGTTGCTGGGAATACCCTGGGCCAGGTAGGTTCCGGCTGGAATGGTAAAGCCGGGGGTTACGAGCGGGCGCTGGGCATAGGTGTCCACCGCGCGGTACTGGCGCACCTTCTGCGCCCGCACGCCCACCTGCAGGGTCGTGTCTTCAGTGAGGTAGAACTTGTTGTCGGCGAACAGGCCATAGCTCTCGCGGTTAATCTGCACCAGGGATTCCGTGTAGCTGTCCAGCAGCGCAGGATTACCGAAGCCACCGGGCGTCGGTGGTGTGCCCGGCGTATAGGTAAAGCCACGGTAGTCGTGGTTGTTGTTGACCGTATACGACTCGGAGTGGTTATAGAACGCGCCGATCAGGTATTCCCAGAAGTCGGGGTTGTTGTTGGTCAGGCGCAGTTCCTGGGTCCAGATCTCGAAGCGGCTGTCGACAAACTGGTCGCGGTCCAGGCCGGGGAAGATATTGCCCAGGTCCAGGTCGCGCAGTGCGGTGTTCTTGATGCCCTGATAGCCGGTCAGGGAGGTCAGGGTGTGCTCGCCGATTTCGTAGTTGACGTCCAGGGTCACCAGCTCGTTGCGCATAAAGACGTTGGCGGAACCGTCCTGCAGCGAGGTGCGGTCGTAGCGGCCCAGGGTGGGGTTGCCGGTGCCGAGTTGGTCGCTGCCTTCCATAGCCTCCAGCACGTCGGTGTCGCGCTCCAGGTACTCATAGGTCAGCGAGGCGTCCAGACCGTCGGTGGGCAGCCAGTAGAGGTTGAGGCGCCCGGCACGGGTATCGGTGCTGGCTTTCTTGCCATTGCTCACGCTCTTCAGACCGTACAGCTCGTTGTCGCTGTAGGCGCCGGCGACGCGCATGCCCAGCTTGCCCTCGATCAGCGGCACGCTCACGCCGAAGTCGGTCACGCTGCCGTCGTTGTTGTCGAGGGTCTGGCGAACCTGGCCTTCCATAACGTCCGGGTTGCCTTTCTTGGTGTGGATCTGGATCGAGCCCGAGGGCGAAGTTTCACCCTGCAGCGAGCCCTGGGGGCCGCGCAGCACTTCGATACGCTCGATATCAAACAGCTGGTTGAAGGCCACGTTGGCCCGCACCGGGATGCCGTTCCAGTAGGTCACTACGGCTTCGGTGGCGTTGGAGTCGGGGTCGTAGGGCACGCCGCGCATGCTGATGGCGGGGTTGCGCGGGTCGATAAAACGCAAGGTCAGGCCCGGGGTCAGTGTCTGGACATCTTCAAAGGTGAATACCTTGAACTGGTCCAGCTTCTCGCCGGTGACCACGTTGACCGTTTCGGCCACGTCGGAGAGGACTTCCTGCTTCTTGGTGGCGGTGACGACGATTTCTTCGAGCACCAGGCCCTGGGCGAAAACCTGGGCGGATAGCCCCAGGCCGGCGGCTACCGCGGTAGCCATAGCCGTTGCGCGGAACGGCAGGCGCGCGGGCTTTTGACGATGGGTGTATAGCTCAGTCATGTGGATTCTCCAACGATTGGTCTTGAAACAAAGTGCGTATTTTTGATATGTGCGACCTTATCCAACCGGCTCGCTTACTACGGCCTACTTATAGCTAGGCCAGAAGCTTAGCCTATTTTTTACGTATTCGTAATTTTTGCGCCGGCGCGGGCAAATATTTTTGCGACGCGCCTGCACAGCGCTGCCTGCGGGCAACTCAGGCAGCTTTGAAGCGTATCCGCATCTCCTTGATAGCATTGACAAAAAATGACTGTACATAGCGTGGTGGGGCGACGAACCCGGGTTCCCGTAGACGCGGGATCAGCTCTTCGAACATCAGCCTCAGCTCCAGCCGGGCGAGGTGGGAGCCGATGCAGAAGTGCTGGCCGATACCGAAGGAGCGCAGCTGGTTAGCCAGGTCGGGCTGACGCTCGGCGCGGCGCACGTCGAAGCGCATGGCGTCATCACCGAACACCTGCTCGTCGTGGTTGATGGTGTGGTAGTGCAGCACGAGCTTGTCGCCCTTGCGGATCTGCTGGCCGCCGACTTCGACATCCTCCATCGCGGTGCGGCGCATGGCGATGAACGCGGTGTTGTAGCGCAGGATCTCCTCGCAGGCGGCGGGGATGCGGTCGGGGTTTTCCTGCAGGTACTGCAGCTGGTCGGGGTGCTCCATCAGGAGCCGCATGCCGTGGGCGATAACGGTGCGGGTGGACTCGTTGCCGCCCACCAGGATCAGCACGAACATCCAGCCGAACTCCTCCTCGCTGATGGGCTGGCCGTCGATGGTGCCGTCCAGCAGTGCGCCGGTGATGTTGTGCATGGGCGTCTGCTTGTGCCTGGCGGCTAGTTTCATGGCGTAGCCGATGACCTCGGCGGCGGCCATCTGGCCCTCCAGTTCGGACACCGACATCTCCGGGTCGTCGGCAAAGATCATGGTGTTGGTCCAGTGGAAGAAGGCCTCGCGATCGGCCGGGTCCACGCCCATCAGTTCCAGTATGGCCAGCAGTGGCAGCTCGGCCGCCACCTCCTGCACGAACTCGCATTCGCCCTTGGCGAGCACTCGGTCGACCACCTTTCGCGCATGGTCGCGCAGCCGCGGTTCGTAGGAGTCCACGGCCTTTGGGGTGAAGGCCTGGCGCACCAGGCGCCGCACTTTCTGATGCTGTGGCGGGTCCATGCCGATGATGGTCTTGCGGTGGACGTGCTCGACGATCTCCGCCGGGTATTCCTCGGGAAACGGCGAGCGCTCGCGGGAGGAGAACAGCTGGGGGTTCTTGCAGATAGAGTCCAGCTCCTGCTGCCGGGTCACCAGCCAGTAGGGCACGCCGGTGCGCGGATCGTCCATGCGCACCACGGGGCCCGCGTCCCGCAGCCGCTTGAGTTCGTCGTAGGGCATGCCGTTGGCATAGGTGCGCGGATCTACAAGGTTGGCAAACGGGCACTGGCTCATGGCGGGCTCGCGGATTGCAGGGCGTGGTGGGCCAGTGTAGACCCGGGCTCCGCAGGCATGCCACCAGCCAGTGACATATTGCCCATTAAATCCTGTTCATTGCGGCCGCCAGGCCGTGGCTCAGCGTATCCAGTCGGGAACCGGCAACCCCATCTGCTCCAGAAATACGGGGTTGTAGAGCTTGCTCTGGTAGCGGTTGCCGTAGTCGCACAGCACCGTGACCACGGTGTGACCAGGCCCCAACTCGCGGGCCATGCGCACCGCGCCGGCGATATTGATGGCGGAGGAGCCGCCCAGGCACAGCCCCTCGTGCTTGAGCAGGTCGAAGATGTAGGGCAGGGCTTCCTGGTCGTCGATGGCGTAGGCGGTGTCGACCGGTGCGCCGGCCAGATTGCCGGTGACCACGCTGATGCCGATCCCTTCGGTAATGGACCGCCCTTCGCCGGTCAGGGAGCCGTGGGTGAAGTAGTTGTACAGCGCCGAGCCCAGCGGATCGGCAACCGCGATCCGCACCCGGGGATTGTGCGCCTTGAGTGCCATGGCGACCCCGGCCAGGGTGCCGCCGGTGCCCACCGCACAGGTAAAGCCGTCCACCCGGCCCTCGGTCTGCGCCCAGATTTCCTCGCCGGTGGTCCTGCGGTGGATCTCGCGGTTGGCGGTGTTGTCGAACTGGCGTGCCCACACGGCACTGCCGGGTTGTTTGTCGGTGAGTTCGCGGGCGATG
>JAVEVZ010000013.1:0-23674 GCA_034004805.1 Spongiibacteraceae bacterium
CCGATCACTTCGCTGAACTGCCGTAGCTCCGCCAGCGTCATTTCGGCGAGGTCGCGCCCCTCCTGCACGCCAAAGGCCACGCTCTTGCCGACGATCTCATGGGCATCGCGGAACGCCACGCCTTTGCGCACCAGGTAGTCGGCGAGGTCCGTCGCCGTGGAAAAGCCGCGCCGCGCCGCCTCGCGCATGGCGTCGCGGTTGGGCACCAGGGCCGGCACCATATCGGCGTAGGCCTTCAGGCAGTCGCGCAGGGTATCCACCGTGTCGAACAGCGGTTCCTTGTCTTCCTGATTGTCCTTGTTATAGGCCAGCGGCTGACTTTTCATCAGTGTCAGCAGCGCCACCAGATGGCCGTTGACCCGTCCCACCTTGCCGCGCACCAGTTCGGGCACATCCGGGTTTTTCTTCTGCGGCATGATGGATGAGCCGGTACAGAAACGGTCCGGCAGCTGCACAAACTGGAACTGGGCGCTGGTCCACAGCACCAGCTCTTCGGAAAACCGCGACAAATGCGTCATGGCTAGCGCCGCGGCGGCGGTGAATTCAATGGCAAAGTCCCGATCCGATACCGAGTCCAGCGAGTTCTCGGTGGGGGCATCAAACCCCAGCAGCTGCGCGCTGTAACTGCGGTCGATGGGGTAGGTGGTGCCCGCCAGTGCCGCGGCGCCCAGGGGCGAGCGGTTGAGGCGCGCGCGGCAGTCCCGCAGGCGCCCGTGGTCGCGCTCCAGCATTTCATTCCAGGCCAGCATATGGTGACCAAAGGTCACCGGCTGGGCGGTCTGCAAATGGGTGAAGCCGGGCATGATGGTGTCGGCCTCGCGCTCGGCGAGATCCACCAGCGCCTGCTGCAGGCGGGTCAGCTCGGCGCAGATCACATCGATTTCGTCGCGCAGGTAAAGGCGGATATCGGTGGCGACCTGGTCGTTGCGCGAGCGGCCGGTGTGGAGCTTCTTGCCGGTGATACCAATGCGCTCGGTAAGCCGCGCTTCGATATTCATGTGCACGTCTTCGAGGCCCACAGACCACTCGAACTGACCTGCCTCGATCTCGGCGCGGATCTGTTCCAGGCCGGTTTCCAGCTGACTCAGCTCCGCCGCACTCAGTACGCCGACCCTGGCCAGCATCCGCGCGTGGGCCAGCGAGCCGTCGATATCGTGGTGATAGAGGCGCTGGTCAAAACTCACGGACGCGGTGAAGCGCTCCACAAACGCATCGGTGGGCTCCGAAAAACGCCCTCCCCAGGGCTTGGCCTTATCTGTCATGGTGACTCGCAGACGATGGAATGAGGCGGCGATTATACCAGCGCCCGACGCCGAACTTGCCTGCCGGCATTGCGCCTACCACACTTGCGCCATGCAAAATCACAGCGCTCCCTCGCGCCCTCCCCTGCCAGGCTTCTTTTTGCCCGATCTGTGCTCGGTGCAGGCGGTGCTGCTGCTGATTCTGGTGGGCGAGCTGCTGGCACTGGTGCTGGTGCTGGCGGCCTCGGGCATGGCGGCCTTCAACTGGCAAAGCCTGGCGCTGACCTCGCTGTTTGTGCAGTGGTGCGTGCTGGGCAGCGCCGGCCTGCTGTGCCGCCTGCACCCTGCCCTCGCGCGCTGGCCGCTGCCCCTGGCGGCGCCGGGCTGCCTTGCTGTGGTGCTGTGCGTCGTGACCGGCGTCAGCTTGGCCGGCCAGTGGCTGACCGCCGGTCGCCCGGACTGGGACGGCTGGCGGATCGACTTCTGGCTGCTCGCCGAGCACCTGGTGATCAGCGCAATCCTGGCGGGCATCGCGCTGCGCTATTTTTATCTGAGCCAACAGCTGCGGCTGCGCGATCAGGCCGCCCTGCAATCCCGTATCGAGGCGCTGCAGGCGCGCATGCGGCCCCATTTTCTGTTCAACAGCATGAACAGCATTGCCAGCCTGATCGGTATCGATCCGGTGGCGGCGGAGCGCGCGGTGGAGGATCTGGCGGCGCTGTTCCGGGCCAGCCTGAGGCGCGGCGACGGGCGCGTCACCGTGGCCGACGAACTGGGCCTGTGCGAGGCCTACCTGCGCATCGAGCAGTGGCGCCTGGGGGAACGGCTGCAGATCCGGCAACAGCTGGACCCCGCGCTGGCCGGGCTGCCCATACCGGCCCTGAGCCTGCAGCCACTGGTGGAAAACGCGGTCTACCATGGCATCCAGCAGATCCCGGCCGGCGGCGTGCTGACGCTGAGCGGGCGCATTGAGGGCGGGCAGGTGATCTTTGAAGTCACCAACCCGCTGCCGGTCAGCCCCCAGCCGGGGCGCGGCAACCGCGAGGCACTGGTGAATATCCAGCTGCGCCTGCAGGCCCTGTTCGGCGACGCCGCGGGCCTGGATATGCAGCGCGACAAGGACCTGCACACGGTGCGTCTGCACTACCCCCTGCCGGCAGCGGAGGCCCCATGAAAATCCTGTTGGTGGACGACGAGCCACTGGCGCGCCAGCGCCTCAAGCGCATGCTGGACGCCCACCCCCACTGCAGCCTGGTGGGCGAAGCCGGCGACGGCGAGCAGGCCATACGCCAGTGCCAGGCGCTGGCGCCGGACCTGGTGCTGATGGATATCCGCATGCCCGGTATCGACGGCCTGCAGGCGGCCCGCCACCTGGCCTTGCTGGAACAGCCCCCCGCCGTGGTGTTCTGCACCGCCTATGACGACTACGCGCTGGAGGCCTTCGAGGCCAGCGCGGTGGACTACCTGCTGAAGCCGGTGCAGGCCGACAAGCTGGCGACGGCGCTGGAGCGCGCCGGGCGTCTCAACCGCGTGCAGCTGGCGGGGATCACCGGGGTCGCGCGGGAGACCGGCGGCCGCTCCCATATCAGCGCGCGCTCCCACCGCGGCGTGGAGCTGGTGCCGGTGAGCGAAGTGCGCTGCTTTATCGCCGACCAGAAATACGTCACCGCGCTGCACCCCGGCGGCGAACTGTTGCTGGACGAGTCGCTCAAGGAACTGGAAAACGAGTTTCCGGACCGTTTCGCACGGGTTCACCGCAACGCCCTGGTGGCCCTGGCCCATGTCCAGGGCCTGGAGCGGCTGGACGGTGGCCATGTGCGGGTGCGATTGAGCGGGCTTGAGGAAGGCCCGCTCGTCAGCCGGCGCATGTTGCCGGCCCTGCGGCGCCTGCTCAGCGACCTGTGACCCCCCGGCGCGGTTTGCGTATCATGGCGGCTTGAACCGGGAGCATCCATGTCCACCTGTATCCGTATCGCCACCCGTTCCAGCCCCCTGGCCGTGTGGCAGGCCGAGTTTGTCCGGGCTGAACTGCAGCGCCACCACCCGGGCCTGGCCGTTGAACTGGTGAGCTTCACCACCCGCGGCGACAAGCTGCTGGACACACCGCTGGCCAAGATCGGCGGCAAGGGCCTGTTCGTCAAGGAGCTGGAGACCGCCATGCTGGAGGACAAGGCCGATATCGCCGTGCACTCCATGAAAGACGTACCCATGGCGTTTCCCGACGGTCTGGCGCTCAGCGTGATCTGCGCGCGCGAAGACCCCAGCGACGCCTTTGTCAGCAACCAGTTTGCGGACGTCGACGCGCTGCCCGCCGGCGCCTGTGTCGGCACCTCCAGCCTGCGCCGCCAGTGCCAGCTCAGAGCGCGTCGCCCGGACCTGGTAATACGCGATCTGCGCGGCAACGTGCAGACCCGTCTGCGCAAGCTCGACGCCGGCGAATACGACGCGATCATCCTCGCCACCGCTGGCCTGCTGCGCCTGGACATGGCGTCGCGCATCCGTGCACGGCTGGCGGTGACCGACTGCCTGCCCGCCGGCGGCCAGGGCGCGGTGGGCATTGAGCTGCGCAGCGACGACCACGTCACCCGCCAACTGATCGCCCCCCTGCACCACGCCGACACCGCCAGCCGGGTCATCGCCGAGCGCGCCCTCAACCGCCATCTGCAGGGCGGCTGCCAAGTGCCCATCGCCTGTTACGCGGAACTGGAGGGCGACCAGCTGTGGCTGCGCGGCCTGGTGGGCGCGGTGGACGGCAGCCGGCTGCTGCGCGCCGAAGCCCGTGCGCCCCGCGCCGAGGCCGAGGCCCTGGGCATCGCGGTGGCCGAAGCCCTGCTGGCCCAGGGCGCCGGGGCGATTCTGGCGGACGTCTATGGCGAGCGATGAACAGGCCCTGCGGGGGCACCGTATTCTGGTGACGCGCCCCGCGGGGCGAGCCGACGAGCTGATCGCGGCGCTGGCATCAAAGGGCGCCGAGGTCAGCCATATCCCGCTGCTGGCCACTGCGGCCCTGCGCCCCGACGACAGCGCCGCGTGGCAGGCTTGCAAAGCGCGGATCCTCGAGCTCGACAACTACCAGTGCGTGATCGCCGCCAGCGTCAACGCGGTGCACTACGGCGCCGAGTGGATCGACCGCTACTGGCCCCAGTGGCCCGCGGGACTGCAGTGGTTTTCAATAGGCGCGGCCACCGCCGAAGCCCTGCGCCAGCACGGTGTCGACAGCCTGGAGGGCGGCCTCGCCATGGACAGCGAGGCCCTGCTGGCCCGCCCCGAGCTGCAACAACTGGCGGGCGCCCGGGTGCTTATCCTGCGCGGCGTCGGCGGCCGCGGCCACCTGTCGGCGGTGATGCAGGACCGCGGCGCCCGGGTCGACTACGCTGAATGCTATACGCGCAGCCTGCCCGCCGTAGACGCCGCAATGCTGCGCAAGGCCCTGGCATCCTGCGCTGCGGTGTCCATCAACAGCGGTGAAACCCTGGCCAATCTGTGTCAGCTTGCGCCCGATGCACCACAGTTGATGGCGACGGCCGCGATCGTGGTGCCCAGTGTGCGGGTTGCGGATATGGCCCGGGAACGGGGTTTTCAGCAGGTCGTCGCCGCCACCAATGCCGGCACCGAGGCCACCGTGGAAGCCATGGTCCGCTACCTGGATACCGACGCGCGCCGCTAGCCCAGCAGCCATAACAGAAAAAGGATCCATGCCCGTGGAACAGACACCTGCAGACCCCGTGACCCGCGCCCCTGTGGCCACCACCCGAGTGGAAAAGCCCGCCCGGCCCGGCGTATTCCTGCCGCTGCTGGCCCTGCTGGTGGCGCTGGCCGCACTCGGCGCCAGTGGCTGGCTGTGGTGGCAGGATTACCGGGCCGACACTGCGGCAAACGAATGGCAGCAGGATTTCAGCGCCGACCTGCGCAGCCTCGACACCGGGCAGCGGCAACTCGCCGCGCAACTGCAGGCGCTGCAGGGCCTGGGGCGTGAAGCCAGCGCCCAGCGCGCCGCACTGCAGGCCGGCTACGATGCGCTCAATAGCATCGTCAAGGAACAGACAGAGCAGCTGGCCACCCTGCAGCGCAGCGATCGTAGCGACTGGGTGCTGGCGGAAGCCGACTACCTGATGAAGCTCGCCCACCAGCGCCTGCTGATGGGCGGCGATACCGGCGCCGCCACGGCGCTGCTGGCCAGCGCCGACGGGCTTTTGCGGGAGCTGGACGACGGCGCCCTGTTCGCGGTGCGCGAGCAGCTCGCGCAGGATCGCGCCGCCTTGCAAAGCGTCGGCACAGTGGACCTAGAGGGCATCTATCTGCGACTGGACGCCCTCGCCCGGCGCGCCGAACAACTGCCGCTGCTGCCGGCGCTGGACATCCCCGAACCCGCCGCCAGCGAAGCCCCAGCCCAGGGCTGGGGACAGCGCCTGCAGGCCGGCTTCAGCGCGGCCTGGGAACGCCTCAAGGACTATATCCGCATCCGCCGCAGCGACGTGCCCGTCAAGCCGCTGCTGGCGCCGGATCAGGAAGCCGCGCTGCGCCAGCACCTGCGCCTCAACTTCGAACAGGCACAACTGGCGCTGCTGGCCGGCAAGCCGACCCTGTACCGCGACAGCCTGGGCAAGGCACAGGCATGGATACGCCGCTATCTGAGCCACGCCCCCGATGCCGCCGCGCTGCTGGACGATATCGACGCCATCGCACAGCGCCAGGTCACGGTGGAGCTGCCGGATATCTCCGGCTCGCGCCAGGCCCTCAAGCAGTACCGCGCCCGCCGCGATAACGGAGTCCAGCCATGAAGCGGCTGATACTGGCCGCGCTGGCCATCCTCCTGCTGTCGGCGCTGCTGGCCTACGCGGTGCGCCAGGACCCGGGCTATGTGCTGGTCGCCTATGGCCATTACCAGCTGGAGACCAGTGTCTGGGTGGGCCTGCTGGTATTTTTGCTGCTGCTGTTCGGCGGCTATGGCTGCGTGGCCCTGCTGCGGCGCTCCCTGCACGGAGGCCGCAGGGTGGGCGGCTGGCTGGGGCGCCGGCGCCGGCAGCGGAGCCTGCGGCTCACCAACCAGGGCATGATCGCCTATATCGAGGGCAACTGGAGCAAGGCCAGGCGCCTGCTGGTGCGGGCCGCCGACAACTCGGAAGCGCCGCTCCTGAACTACCTGATGGCGGCCCGCGCCAACGACGCCCTGGGCGACCAGAAGCAGGCCATGGAGCTGCTGTCACGCGCCGCCCGGTCTAGCAGCGGCGCGGCCATCGCCGTAGCGCTGACCCAGGCCGAGCTGCAGCTCAAAAGCGGCCAGCTGGAGGCCTGTCTGGCAACCCTCAACCGCGCCCGGCGCAACGCAGCCAAGCACCCCAACGTGCTCAAGCTGCTGGCCGAGGTCTACACCGGGCTGGGCGACTGGCCGGCGCTGCTGGAGCTGACCCCCGCGCTGCGCCGCCACCATGTGCTGCCGGAGGCCGACATCGCGACGCTGGAGCGGCGCGCGGTCGTCGAACAGTTGCAGGCACTGGCGCTGCGGGCCGATCTCAAGGGTCTGCAGCAGAGCTGGCGCGATCTGCCCCGCGCCCTGACCCGCGACGAGGCGCTGGTGGTCACCTACGCTCAACACCTGTTCGCGCTGGGCGACTACCCCGGTGTCGAGCAGCTGGTCCGCCATCATCTGCCCAAACACTGGCAGCCGGCGCTGATCGATCTCTACGGGCGCTGCCCCGGCGACGACGTCAACAAGCAGCTGTTGTGGGCAGAGAAATGGTTGCAGGAACGCAACCGGGACCCGGCGCTGCTGCGCGCCCTGGGGCGTATATCCATGCGCGCGCACCTGTGGGGCAAGGCCCGCGAATACCTGTTGAGCAGCCTGCAGCTGGAGGAGCACGCGGAAACCTGTGCCGAACTGGGCCAGCTGATGGCGCAGTTGGGGGATCACCAGAAGAGCAGCGAGTATTTCCAGCGCGGCCTGCTGCTCAACACCGGGCGCGCCCTCAGCCTGCCGGCGCTGCCCCGCCCGGCGTGACCGCGCAGGTCTCCCAGGCCAGCGGCCTGTCCGGCACGGGCCGCATTGCGCTGTCCACCAGCTCCACCCGCTGGCTGACCAGTGGCTGGTCGGCGCTGCCGGGGAGGCACAGGCTGAGCTGACAGTCCTGCCAGCGGGCGCTGTGCAGCACCCAGGGCCCGGTTTCCTCCACCGCCCGGGCCACCCCCGCGGCGGGCAGCAGCCGGAACCTGCCGAGGCCGCCGGCGATACCGGCGTGACGGGCCTTGAGGTAGGCCTCCTTGGCGGTCCACATGCGGTAGAACTGATCCAGCTGCTGCTCGCCCTGTACTGCGGCCAGCGCCTGCTGCTCCTCCTCACTGAAGTACTGTCCGGCGAGCGCCAGCAGATTGCGGCGGGGTTTGCGCTGCTCGATATCGCAGCCCAGTGCCGCGCCGTGGCGCGCGGCGCACAGCACCCAGCCGCCACTGTGGGCAATGCCCACCCGCCAGCCCGGCAGCGGGCCGTTGACCAGCGGTGGGCCCTCGGGGCTGAAGCTCCAGGCGGCGGGATCGGTGGCGGTGAGGCCTGCCAGGCCCTGTTTCAGGACCAGGCGGGCGGTGGCGTAGGCGCGGGCCCGCAGCGGGTGGCTGATGGTGGCGTAGCGCCCGCGTTCGGCGCGGCTGAGCACCGCCAGGTCCCGGTCCGCGGGCTCGGCCAGGGGTGCCAGCCAGACCTTCAGCACGGCGCCGGACTCACAGTTTGATCAGGGACTTCAGCTCCTCCTCGCGCCCGTCGAGCAGACCGCCAAAGCCGTTGAGCTGCTCGCTCAATGCCGAAATTTCGGCCAGCTCCGGCCCCAGCTCGGCCTGCAGCTTGTCGCTGAACTCGGCCTTGAGCCTGGCTGCCTGCTGCTGCAGCTGGGCGCCGAGAGCCGTCTTCAGCAGCTGGTCCAGACTGGACTTGAGGCGAATTCTGGGGTCGCTGACATCGCCTGTGACATTGAGTCCGAAGTCAAAGGCCTTGACCGTATCCAGCACTTCGGCGATGGCGCGGGTGGTGCTGGTCTGCTCCGCGAACACGGCGACCAGGTCCACCTGCTGCAGATCCCCCAGCATCGAGAGGTCAATGGCCTTGCCCTTCAGGTTGAAGTTGCCGGTAATCGAGGCCAGCGCCTGCTGCAGCGCGATGCCGACCTGCTCGCCGCCGCTCAGGGGCAGATCCTTGAGCTGCAGATCGCTGAAGGCCAGCTTGACCTGATCCACGGGCTTGGCCGGGTCCCTGTGATCCAGGCTGCCGGCGGCCTGGAACACGCCGCGGGCGGCGTCGCTGCCATTGAGCTCAAAGGTGATGGGCAGGCCCCAGTGCGTCAGGTCATTGGCCACGTTATTGATGGTGCCGTCGAAGGGAATGGTGGTGGCCCCCAGCTCCAGCTTGCCGTCCACCAGCACCTTGCGCACCAGCACCAGAAACTCGGGCTCGGTGGGGGTTGCAGGGCCGGCGGCCTGCTGTGCCCGGTAGGCGTCCAGCAGCTGCTGCAACTGGCCGGCGAGCTTTTCGCCCAGCAGCGCCTGGGTCAGCCCCTCCAGGCCGCCGTCGAGGCCAACGCTGGACAGCGCGCGATTGAGCTCACGGCTGGGCAGTTCCTGGGCGTATCTGACCTTCTCGCGCACCTGGCGCAGGTCGGTTTTGAGTTGGTCGTCCAGTTGATCGAGCTGCTTGAGGTCCTTGTCGATATCACGCTTGAGC
Source organism: Spongiibacteraceae bacterium (assembly GCA_034004805.1). Classification (GTDB taxonomy): domain Bacteria; phylum Pseudomonadota; class Gammaproteobacteria; order Pseudomonadales; family CAMLJR01; genus JAVEVZ01. The sequence continues at coordinate 8,947 of JAVEVZ010000013.1, forward strand.
TGGTCGATACCCGCCAGCCGCTCCACCAGGTTGGCCTTTTTAAGGGCTTTCCAGCGCGCCTTGTAGTCCTCCAGATTGGCCTTGCCCGGCAGCTCATCGGTGCGGGCCTGCCACTGGTCTTCCAGGGTCTTGAGCTCGCTCTTGATGCCGGCCAGCTCCGCCTCGATACGCGCGCGCTCGGCATCCAGCAGGGTCTGCGGGTCGGGCAGGTTCAGGGCGGGAATGCCCGCGCGGAAATCCTCCTCAGGCGCGGGCGGGGGCGTCAGGCCCGGAATCGCCCCGGAACTGGCGCGGGCGCGGTCAAAGCGCAGGCCGCTGACCACCACCTCATCGGCGATCACTTCCCGGGCCAGGATCTGGCTCAGGTCCAGGTCGGTGGTGAGCTCGGCGATCTCGACCAGGTTGTGGCTGGGCTTGCGGGGATTGGTGGCCTGGACGCCGCGCACGGCGATGCGGGTGGGGTAGAGGTGGAACTCGACCTCCTCCACATCGAGTTTGGCCTTCAGCGCTTTGCTGCCCTCCCGCTCGATGACCGTCGCGATAATGCCGTCGATCAGCAGCCAGTAGGCGACCACCAGTAGAGCAATCAGCACCAGCAGGACTTTACCCAAGCTTTTCATTGCACACTCCTGTTATATCGGCCTTATGTCGGTCTTACGTCGACCGCTGTGTTGAGTCCGATCTGCGCGGGCCGCAGGCTCAGGCCGACAACGCGGCCAGCAACTGCGCCATGGCCTGGCCGCGGTGGCTCAGGCGGTTTTTCTGCGCGGCCGGCAGCTCGGCGGCGCTGACGCCCAGCCCCGCCACCATGAACAGCGGGTCGTAGCCAAAGCCGTTGCTGCCGCGCGGAGCCAGGCCGATCGCGCCCTCCCAGGTGCCCTGGCAGATCAGCGGCGTGGGGTCCGCAGCGTGTCGCATATAGACCAGCACGCAGCGGAATCGTGCGCTGCGCCCAGTCTCCGGCACCGCCGCCAGCAGCTCCAGCAGTTTGCGGTTGTTGTCGGCATCGCTGGCCGCGGGCCCCGCGAAACGCGCCGAGTAGATCCCCGGTCGCCCCTGCAGGGCGTCGACCTCGAGACCCGAGTCGTCGGCAATTGCCGGCAGGCCGCTGTGGGCGGCCGCGGCGCGCGCCTTGAGAATCGCGTTTTCCACAAAGCTCAGGCCGGTTTCCTCGACCTCGGGCACCGCGAACTCCGACTGGGCCCGCACCTGCCAGTCGATGCCCGCCAGCAGCTGCCGAAACTCGACGAGCTTGCCGGCGTTGCCACTGGCCAGTACCAGTTCCCGCTGCGCCATGCCGCTCAGTCTCCGTGATACAGGGTTTTGGTGAACTTCAGGGTATAGGGCGCGATGGCCGGATCGGGCTGGACCTTGATTTCAAAGCTGCGCGGCTCCTTGTCGGAGATCCTGAGCCCGGCCAGGTAATAGATGGCGCCGCTTTCGCGGATCTCCTCGAAGCTGAGCGGGATGCTGTGCACCAGATCCGAGCTCTTGCCCGTCACCACCGCGGCCTGGGCCTCGGTCTCGCCGCCGGGCAGCCGCCTGCGCACCGCGATATTGACGATCGCGCGGTCCTTGCCGCGCACGATGCCGTAGCGGCTGGCGATTTCCGCGGGCAGGAAGGTCGCGTTGAGCACGCTGTAGTGCACCTCGTAGTCGCCAAAAACCTGCTTCTGGTCGGCGTGGGTCAGCGCGGCGCAGCACGCCAGCAACACGGTGATCAAAATCTGTCTGTACATGGCAATCCTCACAGCGGCTAGCGGGCGATATGGTAGGCGGCGGTGGTTCCAAACAGATTCGGCCAACGCGACGCCAGTGCGTTGCGGGTATGGTCGGCCCCCAGTACGAGGCGGTCCAATACCCGGATATTGCGCTCGGCGCACAGGATGTCGAAATCCCGCACGGTACAGAAGTGGATATTGGGTGTGTCGTACCAAGTATAGGGCATGAACTTCGACACCGGCATGCGCCCCTGCAGGGCCAGGTGCAGGCGGCAGCTCCAGTGGCCGAAATTGGGAAACGTCACGATGACCTCGCGGCCGATGCGCAGCATCTCGTCCAGCACATGGTGCGGGTAGCGCAGGGTCTGCAGGGCATTGGTCATAACCACGAGGTCAAAGCTGCCGCTGCCGAAATTTCCCAGGCCTTCGTTGAGGTCCTGTTCGATGACCGGTATGCCCGCCGCCACGCAGTTGAGGATGTGCTCGTGATCGATATCCACCCCCAGGCCCTCGGCATCGCGCTGCAGGCGCAGCATGCCCAGCAGATCCCCGTCGCCACAGCCCAGGTCCAGCACCCGCGCGCCGTGGGCAATCCAGGGCATGATCAGAGCGAGATCCACGCGCCTCATGGGCACTCCTCCGCGACGCGCTGCATATAGGCGCTGAGCAGTGCCTGGTAGCGCGGTATCGGCACCAGGAATGCGTCGTGGCCGTGCTCGGACTCGATCTCGGCATAGCTCACCGCGCGGCCGGCGGCGATCAGCGCATTGACGATTTCCCGCGAGCGCGCCGGGGCAAAACGCCAGTCGGTGGTGAAGGAGATCACCAGAAACCGCGCCCTGGCGTGGGCAAAGGCCGCGACCGGGTCGTCGCCGTAATCCCTCGCCAGGTCGAAATAGTCCAGGGCCTTGGTCATCAGCAGGTAGGTGTTGGCGTCAAACCGGGTGGCAAACACATCGCCCTGGTAGCGCAGGTAGCTCTCCACCTGAAACTCCACCGCGGCGTCACTGCCCAGGGTCAGGTCACCGGCTTTCAGCGCGCGGCCGAAGCGGTCGCGCATGCCGCCCTCGGACAAATAGGTGATATGGCCGATCATGCGCGCCAGCGCCAGCCCGCGCCGGGGCAGCGTGTCGTGTTCAAGGTAACGGCCACCGTGAAAATTCGGGTCGGAGACAATGGCCTGGCGGGCGGCCTCGTTAAAGGCGATGTTCTGCGCGGTCAGCTTCATGGCCGAGGCGATCACCACGCAGTGGCGCACTTCATCGGGGTACAGCAGCGCCCAGCGCATCGCCTGCATGCCGCCCAGGCTGCCGCCGATCACCGCCGCCCACACCTCAATGCCCAGTGCCTTCATCAGCATGCGCTGGGTGAGCACCCAGTCCCGGGCGCGCAGGGATGGGAAGTCGGGGCCCCAGGGTATGCCGGTCGCGGGATTGATCGAGGTCGGTCCCGTCGAGCCGTGACAGCCGCCGATATTGTTGAGGCTGACGACAAAAAAGCGCCGCGTATCGATGGGTTTGCCGGGCCCGATATAGTGATCCCACCAGCCCGGTTTGCGGTCGTCTTCACTGTGGTAGCCGGCGGCGTGGTGATGGCCCGACAGGGCGTGGCAGATCAGCACCGCGTTGCTGCCGGCGGCGTTGAGCTCGCCATAGGTTTCATAGACCAGCTCGAAACCCGGCAGCTCGCGTCCACAGGACAGCGTCACCGGCGCGTCGAAACGCTGCAGCCGGGGCGTGACCAGTCCTACGGAATCGGCGGGGAAAGTCGCGGGCATCGAAGATACGCAAGCCTATAACAGGTGCCGCAGTCTAAAGAGTCGCCCCCGGTGAGGCAATCGGCCACCGCGGGCACGGAGTGATCAGGTTCTGCCCAGACCCAGCGCCTCGGGCAGTTCGACCGGCGCTTGGATGGCCAGGGTTTTGTCGCGGCTGCTGGCGCCGCTGACCAGCTGCACGCGGCTCACGGGCACTGCGAACTGCGCGGCCAGAAACCGCTGCAGTCGCGCATTGGCCTTGCCGTCCACCGGCGGCGCCTGGACGCGGACCTTGAGCCGCTCGCCGTGCAGGCCGTTGAAGGCGTCGCTTCTGGCGCCGGGCTGAATCCGGCAGTCCAGCAGCAGCGTGTCGCCGCGCCAGCGCCAGAAACTCACCGCTACAGGCCCAGCACCAGCGCAGTGGGCATGCCGATGGCGGTGGCGGTATGGCGCAGCGCAATCTGCAGGATATTGATCACGATAAACACCAGGATGGGCGACAGATCCAGCCCGCCCAGCGGCGGCAGCAGCCGGCGAAACGGCCGCATCACCGGCTCCGTGAGCTGGTGCAGCAGAATCACTGCCGGGTGATAGCTGCCCGCAGCCACCCAGCTGAGAATGATATTGGCCAGTATCGCCAGGAAATAGATGCCGACCACGGTACTGACGCAGCCCAGCAGCGACCACAACAGCAGTTGCAGCACCCCCGGCACCAGGCCGTTCACCAGAAACACCACGGCAATGCCCAGCGCCTGCACCAGAACCGCCAGCAGTACCGCCGCCATATCGATGCCCAGCAGGCCGGGAATCAGCCGGCGCAGGGGTTTCAGCAGCGGGTTGGTCACCTTGACCAGAAACTGCGAGATCGGGTTGTAGAAATCCGCGCGCGCCAGCTGCAGCAGCAGCCGCAGCAATACCGCCACCAGAAACAGGCTGGTGGCAGTGCGCACCAGCATGATCAGAATCTCACTCAAAGCTGCCATCGACCCGCGCCACTCCTCTGTTAAGCCACGCCCGGATCACTCCGAGCCCAATTCCTGCGCCAGTTCGCGGGAGCGATCCCGGCACGCCGTCAGCGCGCGCAGAAAGATATCCCGCAACCCCGCGTCCTCAAAACTCGCCACGGCGCGCTCGGTGGTGCCGTTGGGCGAGGTCACCCGGCGCCGCAGCTCCCCCGCGTCCACATCGCTGGCGATCGCCATCTGCGCCGCGCCCAGCGCGGTCTGCAGGGTCAGCTGGCGCGCCACCTCGGGACTCAGACCCAGCGCCTCGCCACTGGCCTGGATGGCCTCCATCACCAAAAAGAAATACGCCGGGCCGCTGCCCGACACCGCGGTCACCGCGTCCAGGGCAGCCTCGTCGTCCACCCACAGGGCGATGCCAACCGCGCGCAGGATGCGGTCGGCGAGCTCGCGCTGGGCCGCGCTCACCGCAGCGTTGGCGTACAGCGCCGTCGCGCCGCGCTGCACCAGCGCCGGAGTATTGGGCATGCAGCGCACGATGGGCAGGTCGGGCCCCAGCCAGCGCGCCAGGCTCGCCACCTCGATACCGGCGGCGATGGAAATCAGCAGCGGCTTGCCCGCCTGCAGCGCCGGCGCCAGGGCCTCGGCCACGGTGCGCATCACCTGCGGCTTGACCGCCAGCACCACCACGTCGGCGTCGGCCACCGCGCTGTGGTTGTCCGTTGCGATGCGCACCGGCGCCACGCCCTGGATGCGCGCCAGGCTCTCGGCCGAGGGATCGGCGGCGGCGATGGACTGCGCCGAAAAACCCTCGGCGACCAGACCGCCGATAATGCTGGCCGCCATGTTGCCGGCGCCGATAAACGCGATGCGGGGATCTGCCACGAAATAGCCCTGCTGCTGGGAAAGCGCGCAGTATATCAGCGGGGGCCGAAGATATCGGTGCCGATACGCACCAGGGTCGCGCCCTCGGCGATGGCCGCTTCGAGGTCGGCGGACATGCCCATGGACAGGGTGTCGAGCTGCGGGTGCTGTCGCTGTAAGCGCTGCAGCAGCGCGCGCAGGCGCGCAAAGGCAGCGCGCTGGATCGCCGGGTCATCGCTGGCGGCGGGAATCGCCATCAGGCCGCGCAGGCGGATGCCCGGCAGCGCGCAGACCGCCGCGGCCAGGGTCTCCAGCGCGTCGGGCGCGGCGCCGGACTTGCTGACCTCGCCGGAGATATTGACCTGCAGGCACAACTGCAGCGGCGGCAGCCCGGCGGGGCGCTGGGCGCTCAGGCGCTGGGCGACCTTGAGGCGGTCCACGCTGTGTACCCAGTCGAACTGTTCGGCGATCGCGCGGGTCTTGTTGGACTGGATGGGGCCGATGAAATGCCAGGTCAGCGGCAGGTCGGCCAGTTCGGCCTGCTTGGCCAGCGCCTCCTGCAAATAGTTCTCGCCGAACTGATGGAGGCCGGCGGCGTAAGCCTCGCGGATGGCGGCGGCGGGCCGAGTCTTGCTGACCGCGATCAGGCCCACGTCCCCCGGTGCGCGACCGGCCGCCTCAGCGGCGGCACGGATGCGCGACTGGACCTTTGCTATAGTCATTGCAATGTTCATGGCATGTCTCGCTGGGCTGCTCGGCGGGCGGCTGTGAATCAGATCACAACAGCCGAGCCTCGGCCTGCAAATGGCCGGCTATTATATCCAGAGCTTTTTTGCGCGCGCGGGCGGACCAGGCCTCCGGCCCGCGATGCAAGGACTGCCCAGCCCTGATTCCACCCTGAGGAGCCCCATGGATATCACCGAACTGCTCGCGTTCAGCGCCAAGCAAGGCGCGTCCGACCTGCATTTGTCCGCCGGCCTGCCGCCCATGATCCGGGTCGACGGCGACGTGCGCCGTATCAACCTGCCGGCCATGGACCACAAGCAGGTGCACGCGCTGATCTACGAGATCATGAACGACCGGCAGCGCAAGGATTTCGAGGAATTCCTGGAGACCGATTTCTCCTTCGAAGTGCCCGGCGTGGCGCGATTCCGGGTCAACGCCTTCAACCAGAACCGCGGCGCCGGCGCCGTGTTCCGGACCATCCCCTCCAAGGTGCTGACCATGGAAGAGCTGGGCATGGGCCAGGTGTTCCGCGATATTTCCATGGTGCCCCGCGGCCTGTGTCTGGTGACCGGGCCCACCGGCTCGGGCAAGTCCACCACCCTCGCCGCGATGATGGACTACATCAACGACAACAAATACGAGCACATCCTCACCATCGAGGACCCCATCGAATTTGTCCATGAATCCAAGAAGTGCCTGGTCAACCAGCGCGAGGTGCACCGCGACACCCACGGCTTCAGCGAAGCCCTGCGCTCGGCCCTGCGGGAAGACCCGGACATCATCCTGGTGGGCGAGATGCGCGACCTGGAGACCATCCGCCTGGCGCTGACCGCGGCGGAGACCGGCCACCTGGTGTTCGGCACCCTGCACACCACCTCGGCGGCCAAGACCATCGACCGTATCGTCGACGTGTTTCCCGCGGCGGAGAAAGCCATGGTGCGCTCCATGCTGTCGGAGTCACTGCAGGCGGTTATCTCCCAGACCCTGATGAAGAAGGTGGGCGGCGGCCGGGTCGCGGCCCACGAAATCATGATTGGCACCTCGGCCATCCGCAACCTGATCCGCGAGGACAAGGTCGCGCAGATGTACTCCGCCATCCAGACCGGCGGCAGCCTGGGCATGCAGACCATGGACCAGTGCCTCAAGGAACTGGTGGACAAACGCCTGATCGCCCGCGACGTCGCCCGCAGCAAGGCCCGCTTCCCCGAAAATTTCTGAATGCCGACAGACCGGCCGAGGTAGTCCCATGGATATGGAAAAGCTGTTGAGACTGATGGTGGAGAAGGGCGCTTCCGACCTGTTCATCACCGCCGGTGTGCCGCCGTCGATGAAAATCCACGGCAAGGTGGTGCCCGTCACCAGCCAGCCGCTGTCGCCGGAAAAGACCCGCGAAACGGTGATGGCGGTGATGACCGAACAGCAGCGCCAGGACTTTGTCAGCACCAAGGAACTGAACTTCGCCATCAGCGCCCGCGGTATCGGCCGCTTCCGCTGCAGCGCGTTCTACCAGCGCAACCTGGCGGGCATGGTGTTGCGCCGCATCGAGACGCGGATTCCGCGCATTGAGGACCTGGGCCTGCCCGACGTGGTCAAGGACCTCGCCATGACCAAGCGCGGCCTGGTCATTTTTGTCGGTGCCACCGGCGCCGGTAAATCGACCTCGCTGGCGGCGATGCTGGGCCACCGCAACCGCAACTCCAAGGGCCACATCATTTCGGTGGAGGACCCCATCGAATTTATTCACCAGCACGAGGGCTGTATCGTCACCCAGCGCGAGGTGGGCATCGACACCGACTCCTTCGAGGTCGCGCTGAAGAACATGCTGCGCCAGGCCCCGGACGTGATCCTGATCGGCGAGGTCAGGTCTCGCGAAACCATGGAGCACGCGGTGACCTTCGCCGAAACCGGCCACCTGTGCCTGTGCTCCCTGCACGCCAACAACGCCAACCAGGCCCTGGATCGCATCCTGCACTTCTTCCCGCCGGAGCGGCACACCCAGCTGTGGATGGACCTGTCCCTCAACCTCAAGGCGATGATCGCCCAGCAGCTGATCCCCACCCCCGACGGCAAGGGCCGGCGCGCCTGTATCGAGGTGCTGATCAACAGCCCGCTGGCCTCCGACCTGATCCGCAAGGGCTCGGTGCACGAGTTGAAGTCATTGATGGCCCGATCCAACGAGCTGGGCATGCAGACCTTCGACCAGCATTTGTATGAGCTCTACAGCGCCGGCGAGATCACCTACGAAGACGCTATCGCCCACGCCGACTCCGCCAACGACCTGCGCCTGATGATCAAACTGGGCCGCGAAACCCACGCCGAACAACTGACCAAGGCAGCGAGCACTCTGACCATGGAAGACGACAGCGACCGCGAGTCGGCGGGGACGTTTATCAGGCGGTGACCCGTCGGACAGGCGGCAGGCCTGTACCGGCCGCTCAGCCGCTGCCGGCGCGTCGCCTCCAGGCTGGACCACTGCAATATTTTCCTGCGGAATCTGACTCCGACACGGGGCTGACATCAGGCTGGCTCGCCGGCATTTACAGGCTTTCGTGTCCGGGCGATTCGTGAGCCTGTGCGCAGCAACGCTGTAAACTGCAGCGCAAATCCACACACGGTCTCCACACTTAAGACTTCCTTAAGCTTGCCGCCATAGGCTTTGCTCCACGGTTACCCACCTGGGAGCACCTCATGCCGTCATACACTTTTCCCGCGACCACCACACAGCCCCCGCAAGCCACCGACGACGGCTCGCCGATGCGGAGCATTGCCGATGGCGCGGCATTCGAATGGTATCTGCCGCTTTCAGCGGGACGGGCTGAGGTCGAGCGACATATCGCGGAAGCATTCCAGCGCGCCTACGGCGCAATGGTCACAACCTTCTGCCCCACGCTGCTGGCGCTGCGCAGAGCCGGGCAGCTATGCGCGGCAGTGGGTCTGAGGCCGGCGCTGGAGCCGCTGTTTCTGGAAAGTTATTTGTCCGCCCCTGTGCAGCAGGTTCTGGGCAGCCGCGTCGATGCCCCCGTGCGGCGGTCACAGCTGGCGGAGATCGGCAACCTGGTTTCCAACGGCGGCGCGAGCCCGCTGCTGCTGCTCCTGTTGACGGCCGCCGCTGAACGCGCCGGTTTCGAGTGGCTGGTGTTCACAGCCACGCCACTGGTGGAAAAAAATATCGCCAGGCTTGGCTTTGACCTTCTTGAACTGGGCCCGGCCGACCCGATTGCTCTCGGTGCAAAAGCCGCACACTGGGGCACCTATTACCAGAGCCAGCCCAGGGTGATGGCCGGCCACCTGCCCTCGGCACTGGCGCGCGTGGAAAGAAGTCCACGTCTCAGCGATATGCTGGCCCGTTACCGGGCACCCGTTGCGGAACTGAGCGCCGCATTGAACCGCACGTCGGGCACCGCCAATGCCGCTGCCTGATCTGCTGACTTCCAGCGACCGGACACTGCTTGTCGGTGACGCCGTCGCGCTCAGCCAACGTCAACTGCTGGCACAGGCGCAGGCACTGGCTGACGAGCTGACCGCTGCCGGCGCCGTCGTGGTGGCACTGGTAGCGGACAACGGCCCCGACTGGCTGATTGCCGATCTTGCCGCCCAGCTCGCCGGGGTGGTGCTGGTGCCTCTACCCGGCTTTTTCTCCCCTAACCAGCTCTTTCACTCCGCCGTGACAGCGGGTGTCGATACATTGCTCTGTGACGACCCCAAGACCACGCTGGGCTGGCTGCGCCGGCCGGTGAAAGCGATTCGCACCACGGCGCTACCCTCGCTGCAGCTGGTCGGCATCGAACCAGCCAGGCGGGCTGCTCTGCCCGCCGGCACCGCCAAAATCACCTTTACGTCCGGCTCTACCGGTCAGCCCAAGGGCGTTTGCCTCAGCGATCAACAACAGCTGGAGCAGGCCCTGCGCCTGCAGCGTAGGTTGACACTGGACAGTCCCCGACACCTGTGCGTGCTGCCCCTCAGTACCTTGCTCGAAAATGTCGCCGGCGCCTATACCGCCCTGCTCAGTAGCGGTCAGGTGCTGCTGCCGTCGCTCCAGGCACTGGGCTTTTCCGGCAGCAGGCTGGTCGACGGAAAACGTCTGCTGGCAACGATCAGCACCACCGAGCCCACCACCGCTATCGTTACGCCGGCACTTTTGCAGTTGCTTGCCACCGCGGCAGCACAAGGCTGGCAACCACCATCGTCGCTGACAATGGTCGCCGTGGGCGGTGCGCGGGTTTCACCCCGGGTGCTGGAACAGGCGCGAGCTGCGGGCATCCCCGCCTATGAGGGTTATGGCCTGTCGGAATGCTGCTCCGTAGTGAGTGTCAACAGCCCCGCTGCCGACGCTGTGGGCAGCAGCGGCCGGGTGTTGCCAGGGCTCGACGTATGCACCGAGGCCGGGGAGATAGTGGTCGCGGGCAACGCCATGCTCGGCTATGTCGATGAGCCCGGGAGCTGGGGCCAGGCACGTATCCATACCGGCGATCTGGGCAGGCTCGACGGCGACATTCTCACCGTTACCGGTCGGCGCAAGAACCTTCTGGTGTCCGCCTATGGCCGCAACATCAGCCCGGAGTGGCTGGAAGCGGAAATGGTGGCCGGCACAGCAGTCGGCGAGTGCGTCGTATTCGGCGACGCAATGCCCTATTGCGTGGCTTTACTTTCCCCCCGCGACCCCGCCCTGACCGATGCAGCGATCGACGACTGGGTCTCCGCCGTCAACCACACACTGCCGGACTACGCCAGAATTCAACGCTGGCACCGATTGCAGCGCCCCCTCGCCGAGAGCGAAGGATTACTCACCGACAATGGCCGGCCGCGGCGCGAATCTATCCAGCGGCGCTACCACAGGGAACTGATGGCGCTATATGACGCCGTGCCCGAGGAACTGAACCCATGAGCTTTTTTGCCCAACTGAATCGCGATACTGAACTGGCCCGCAGCCAACTGCTGAAGGCCCCGCTCATTGCGGGCGCGCTTGCCGGCGACATCAGCCACCAAGAATACCTCGCCTTTCTAGGCCAGGCCTATCATCACGTCAAGCACACCGTTCCACTGCTGATGGCTGTCGGTGCGCGATTGGGCGAAGACAAGGAATGGCTGCGCGAAGCGATCGTCCATTACATTGAAGAGGAGGTCGGGCATCAGGAGTGGGTCCTGAATGATATCGTCGCCTGTGGCGGCAATCGCGACGAGACCCGATGTGCGCGGCCGAATGCCAGCACTGAGCTGATGGTCGCCTATGCCTATGACATGGTGTATCGGGTCAATCCGCTCGGCTTTTTCGGCATGGTACATGTCCTCGAAGGCACCAGCGTCGCGGTGGCTGAACAGGCGGCCAACCGCATTCGCGATACGCTCGGGTTACCGCAACAGGCTTTTTCCTATCTGTATTCCCACGGCACGCTGGACAAGGAGCACGTGGGCTTTTTCGCCGATCTGATGAACCGCATTGAGGCACCAGCGGAACAGGCGCTGATCACCCACGCAGCCAACAGCTTCTACCGCTTGTACGGCGATATTTTCCGCGAACTGCGCCCGGCAGCAAGGGGCCATTCATGAAAATAGAGCACAGAACCGCAGTGCTGACAGGCGCCACTGGCGGTATCGGCACCGCCATAGCAAAGGCGCTGGACACCCGCGGGGCACATCTGCTGCTGGTGGGTCGACGCGAGCAGGCCCTGTATCAGCTGAACCGCTCTCTGGGTGAACGGCACACTGTGATCGTCGCAGATATCGCCACCGTCGCCGGTCGCGAAACCGTGGTTGCTGCGGCCGCGGCTGACTGCTCGGTACTGATCAACGCCGCAGGCACCCAGCCCGCTGGTATGCTGGCGGTCCAGAGAGAGCCGACTATTTCCAGATCGCTGGACATCAACCTATGCGCCCCGGTCCTGCTCACTCACGCTCTACTGCCGCAGCTTCTGGCACAAAAGCAGGCGGCGATTGTCAACATCGGCTCGGTCTTCGGCAGCATCGGGTACCCGGGATTCAGTGTCTATTGCGCTGCCAAATTCGGCCTCCACGGTTTCAGCGAGGCGCTGGCCAGGGAGCTCGCGGACACTGCGGTTGACGTCTTCTATCTGGCACCGCGAGCCACCCGCACCACGTTCAACTCAAGTGCGGTGGACGCCCTGAACGCAGAGCTCGGCAACACACTGGACCCGCCGGAGAGAGTCGCCAGCGCCCTTCTTGCGCAACTTGAGTACGGTCGACGCCGAGCCTTCCTAGGCTGGCCGGAAAAAGTGTTCGTTCCCCTCAACGCGCTGTTGCCGGCACTGGTCGATCGTGCGCTGAAGAAACAACTGCCCAAGATCAAACGATATCTGGCTTAACAACCTGGAGATAACCCATGCATAGTCAATTACCTGTCAGCTGGTTCGCGCTGCTGGTGACACTGCTGCTCAGCGCGACCGTATCCGGTGAGGCCAACACACACAGTGTCAACGCGCTGAAAAAGCGCTGGGCGGAAGTCAATTACCAGCTGGAAGGTAAAGCCCGGCTCGCTGCCTTCGAGCAACTGGTCACCGATGCCGAAAATGCCACAGCCGATAACCCAGAAATGGCGTCCGCCTGGATCTGGAGCGGGATTATCAAGTCCAGCTACGCAGGCGCAAAAGGCGGTCTGGGCGCACTCCGGCTCGCCAAGTCAGCCAAATCCGATCTGGAAAATGCACTGCAGCTGGATCCCGAGGCGATGGACGGCTCTGCCTATACCACCCTGGGCACACTTTATGTCAGCGTGCCCGGCTGGCCACTCGGCTTCGGTGACGATAAGAAGGGGGTACAGTTGTTGCGACAGGCGCTCATGCTAAACCCCAACGGCATTGACCCCAACTATTTTTACGCAGACTATCTGCGCAAGGCAAAGCGCTATGTGGAAGCCCGGGATTATCTACGCAAGGCACAGCAGGCATCGCCTCGACCGGACCGCCCGGTGGCGGATGCCGGTCGTCAGCGGGAAATCAGCGCCGCGCTGGCCGCTGTAGAAGCCAGGCTGGAACACTGAGCAGCGCATGACCAGAAGCCTTGAGGAACTGCTGCAGCCTGGCAACCGTTGAAGCAGGCAGCGAACAGAAACTGGTGGGTTATCCAACACCAGAACCGGGAGCACAGAAAACGACGCGCATGCAAATATTGCTGGTGGAAGACAACTCGGCACTCTCTGCCGCACTGAGCAAAGCGCTGCAACAGCACGGCTTTACCGTTAATCCAGTCACCACGGGGCGCGCCGCACTTCATGTGTTAGGCACTGAGCCGCCGGACATAATAGTGTTGGATATCGGTCTGCCGGATGTTGATGGCTTGTTCGTGTTGCGAAAGCTGCGCCAATCCAGCGCCACTCTACCGGTGCTGTTGCTCACCGCCCGCGACAGCACCAGCGACAAAGTGGCGGGCCTGGATGCCGGTGCTGACGATTATCTGGCAAAGCCATTTGAAATAGACGAACTACTGGCAAGGCTACGAGTACTGGAACGGCGCATTGGCACCGCGGGGTCAAATACTATCGTCATCGGGGGAGTAAGCCTCAATATCAGCACACGCACGGTCACCGTAGAAAATACGGAAATTGACTTGCCACGCAAGGAGTACATGCTACTCAAGTTGCTGATGGAGCAGGCCGGAAAGGTCCAACCACGAGAAACACTGGAAACGCGGCTCTATAACTGGGGGGAAGAGATTGCCAGCAATGCTGTGGAGGTGCACGTGCATCACCTGCGCAAAAAGCTCGGCAGCGACCTCATCAAAACTGTCCGTGGCGTAGGCTACAAGATCAACAGACCGTGACTTCGATTCGAACCTTTCTGATTGCCACCATTCTCGCCACAATCACTTTGGTAAATTTTGGCGCAGCGCTGCACGGCTATCGTGAAAGCATGGTGGAAGCGAGTCGCCTGCTCGACAATCAATTGCTGGATGTTGCCAAACTTATCGTCGGGATTGATCTATCTGGCGATACGTATGGCACAGATTTCACCAGCAGCTTCGCGTTCCAGGTCTGGCGCGATGGAGCGCTTATTCGCGCCTCCAGCAACGCACCGACAACGGCCATGAACAGTCCTCAACCAGGCTTTGGCTACACCAATTTCGCCGGCCACCGCTGGCGCACAGTCACCCACTTCGATACGGACCAGGGCACCTGGGTGATGGCAGCACAGCGTGCGAACCTGCGTTATACGCTGGCAGAAAACGTCATTCTGGAGTCAATATTACCGATCGTTCTGGTACTGCCTATTCTGGGTCTTTTGATCTGGATAATTGTCAGTCGCGGAATGAGACCACTGTGCAAGCTGGCGCTGCAGTTACAGCACAAACAATCCCGTGATCTCAGCCCCTTGAAAATCACGGCACCCAGAAGGGAGCTGGATCAGGTAGTGCGCTCCTTCAATCATCTGCTCACACGACTGGATTCTTCATTGGCACGTGAACGCCGCTTCGCTTCGGATGCCGCTCACGAGCTGCGCACGCCTATCAGTGCTCTCAAAGTAGAACTCTACAATCTTCATCAGGACAATCCCGGATTGGACAGCACGCTTGCTAATCTGGAGCTTAGTGCCAAACGACTTGAGCACCTGGTGGAGCAGATCTTGTTGCTTTATCGAACTGCACCGGATCAGCACGGCGCCCAGTTCGTCTGTCTGGACCTGCACAGTCTCGCCCAGGAAGTGATCGCTGCATACTATCCGCATATTGAGGCAAAAAATCAGGACATA